>DATIWW010000085.1:0-16436 GCA_035519175.1 Terriglobales bacterium | reverse complement strand
TGCGGGAGCGCCGCTTTCCGCGCGCGCCTGGACCCCCCACCTCCGGGCGGCGCCCGCGGGCTTCACATGCGCGACGCCATCTTCTCGGCCACCGGCCGCAGCTTCTCGATCGCGACCATCCCTCCCTGGGTCTTGGCCGTGACCTCGATGGCCGCTACCACTCCGTTCCTGAGCACGCTGCAAGTGGTGTTGTAGCCCATCTGCGCCATGCTGGCGGGCGGGACGATGGTCGAGCAGGTCAGGTCGCCGAACTTCTTGACCTCGATCTGGGCGCCCCTCTGCCGCAGCATCTCGATGCCTTTCATCTCGGTCTCGCCGGTGGGGTTCTTGCGCTTGGCCGTCCGCAGGGTGACGGTTACGGTGGCGTTCTTGCCGCTGCAGACCGAGGCGTCGCCCAGGGTGTAGGGCTGCAGCGGCGGTGGGGGCGCGCCCAGCGCGGCCTGCAATTCCGCCGGGGTGGCCAGCGAGCACCCCTTGTTCTGCGCCTGGGCGCGGCCGGCGGCGCCCGCCGCCAGCCCCGCCAGCAGCAGCGCGGCGGCGATCCGGCTCAGGGCCCGGGCAACACGCGTGGCTTCCATGACTCCTCCTGTTCCGGGGCTGGGCGGGGAGCAGCCCGCTCGTCCTACAGCTTGTTCAGTCCGTCCAGGGCGGCGACCTTGTAGGCCTCCGCCAGCGTGGGATAGTTGAAGATGGCGTCGCGGAAGTACTCCATGGTCCCGCCCAGCGCCATCACCGCCTGCCCGATGTGGATGATCTCCGCCGCCCGGTCTCCCACCGCGTGCACTCCCAGCACGCGCAGCGACTGCGGATCGAACAGCAGCTTCAGCAGGCCCTGCTCGTCGCCCAGCATCTGCGCTTTGGCCAGCTCCGCATAACGGGCCAGGCCGGTCTCGTAGGGGACCTTGTTGGCGGTCAACTGCTCCTCCGTGTGGCCCACCATCGAGATCTCCGGGATGCTGTAGATGCCGTAGGGGATGAGGTGGGCGGGAATGGTGGAGGGCTTGCCGAACATGTGGCAGCTCGCCAGCCGCCCCTGCTCCATGGAGGTGCTGGCCAGGGCGGGGAAGCCGATCACGTCGCCGGCAGCGTAGATGTGCGGCACGCTGGTCTGAAAGTGCTCGTTCACCTTGAGCTTGCCGCGCCCGTCGGCGGAGAGCGCCGCCGCCTCCAGGTTCAACTGGTCGCTGTTGGCCTGGCGTCCGACCGCGTACAACAACGCCTGGCCGTGCACCGTCTTGCCGCTCTCCAGGCGGGCGAAGACGCGGTCGCGGTCCTCCTCGACGCCCAGGGAGACCACCTTCTCGCCCAGGCGGAAGACGGTGCCCAGCTGGCGCAACTGGAAGCACAGGCTCTCCACGATCTCGCGGTCGGCGAAGTCCAGCAGCACCGGGCGCTGGTCCAGCAGCGTCACCCGAACTCCCAGCGTGGCGAACATGGAGGCATACTCGATGCCGATGATGCCGGCGCCCACCACGACCAGGTCGCGCGGCAGTTCCTCCAGCTCGTGCACCTGGTCGGAATCGAAGATGCGCTTGCCGTCGATGGGGATGCTGTGGTCGTGGGCGGGGCGCGTGCCGCAGGCGACCAGCACATGCTCGCCGCGCACCAGTTGCGAGCCGTCCTCGCGCACGATCTCCAGGGTGTGCGCATCCAGGAAGCGCGCGCTGCCCTCCAGCACGGTCACGCGGTTGCGGCGCAGTTGCGATTTGATGACCTCGATCTCCCGCGCCATGACCGCGTCCGCGCGGAAGATCAGGTCCTGCATCGAGATCTGGCCCTTGAGGGTGTAGCCGCGGCCGTAGAAGCTGCGCTGCCGGAAGCCGCTCAGGTAGAGGACGGCCTCGCGGAAGGTCTTGCTGGGGATGGTGCCGGTGTGCACGCACACCCCGCCCATGGTCTGCTTGCGCTCGATGATGGCCACCTTCTTGCGCAGCTTGGCGGCGCAGATGGCGCCCTTTTGCCCGGCCGGGCCGCTGCCGATCACCACCAGGTCGAATTGTTCCGGTTCCATAGCCAAGAGGATCCCTCACCCGGATCGCGCCGGCGGACCGGCTCGCCCGCCTTGCGCGGCAGAGTATATCCCTGAATGGTATCTGACGTCTGCGGTCTGAGGTGTGGGTTTGGTCGGGGCGGGCCGATTCGAACGGCCGACCCCCTGCGCCCAAGGCAGGTGCGCTACCAGGCTGCGCTACGCCCCGACTCCACGATTGTAGCCGATGTCGCCCCGCGGGGTGGCCTGCGGCCGGCGAGTGCCTGCCAAACCACGGGGAATGGGAAAGGCCCTGGTTCCCCAGGGCCTTCGGTGCCTGGACCGCAGTGGTGCCGCTACTTGAACACCGGGCTGCAGGGGAGATTGTGGAAGCCGCTGAACTGGAAGTCCGAGCCCACCGCGATGGGCTGGTCGGAGACCACCTCCACCGTGGCCGAGACGTTGGGCCCGCCCGGGGGCGAGTCCTGTGGCGTCTGGTAGGAGACGATGAGCGTGTTCTTGGACAGGACCGGCACCGTGCTGGTTCCGGTTTGCCCCGGGTAGGCCGCGGCCGGCGAGGTGCCGGGGATGGTCATGCCCGCCAGGTTGTTCCCATCCTTGTCGTAGATGTGCAGCGCGACGTTGGCGGTGGTGGCGCTGCCGTTGAAGATGTAAACATCGGCCGGGGTGTTGCTCCCGGACAGCGGGAACTCCGCGGGCGTGCACGCCCACACGAAGGGCGGCCCGAACGAAGAGGTCGCGCCCTGCTGATCGTCGTCGTCATCGTGATGGTGGTGGTGTCCGGGCCGGTCGCCGGCAGCGTGTGCGGAGACCCGCGGGCTCGAGGCGATCCACAATGCGACCGCCAGCAGCGCGAGGCAAGCGATGCCGGCGCGGCGTACGAAGGTGATGCTCATACGGACTTCCTCTCCGGGGCGGAGGCCGCCCCCAAACGCCAGAAACGTGCGCGCCAATCTAGCCATGGGAGGGTGGGGTGTCAAGAGAGGTGAGACGGGTCCTGCGGCCTCCGGGGAACCGCGGCAATAACGTCCTCCCACCCCCGCCGGGGCATATAATCATGCCTGCATGCAGCCGCGCCAGTATGCCCTGGTGGGGTACGTGAACAACCCCGTGGGGAGGTTCGTCGAGGACCTCCGCCGCCAGCTTCATCCCGAGCACGCTCACCTGCCGGCGCACATCACCGTTCTGCCTCCCCGCCCCTTGCACGGCTCCGAGGCCGAGGCCCTGGAGCTGCTGGAGCGGCTCTGCGGCCAAGTCGCCCCCTTCGAGGTGACTCTGGGCGAGGTGGCCAGCTTCGCCCCCATCACTCCCACCGTCTTCCTGCGCGTGGCCCACGCCGCCTACCGCATGCGCGAACTGCACGACCTGCTGAACACCGATTGGCTCCACTGCCACGAGCAGTGGCCCTACATGCCGCACCTCACCATCGTGAAGATGCCGGGGCTGGAGCAGGCGCAGCAGGCCCTGGAGATCAGCCGCGCACGCTGGCAGGAGTACCGCGGCAGCCGCGTCATCCTGGTGGACCAGCTCACCTTCGTGCGCGAAGGCGAGAGCAACCGCTGGGTGGATCTGGCACCCGTGCACCTGCGCCGCAGCCTCGCCCCCGCCCACAGTAACCCACGATAGCTCAATCAGTTACAGTCGTCCCCGGGCGCGCGGAGGTACATGTCCGTCTTTCCTGTTGCGGATGAACTTCGCGAAGCGCTTTGATACGGATTAAGCCTTGCAGGGCAAGCAACTTGCGGTCACTCCGCACGGGGTACCTGGGTGCGGGCCGCAGGCCGCGGCCCAAGGAGTGGTTATGCAGATCGCGGTGTACGGATCGGGATACCTGGGAACGGTCATCTCCGCCTGCCTGGCGGACTTCGGCACCCCCGTCATCTGCTACGACGAGGACGTGAACCGGGTCGCCGCCCAGGCCGAAGGCATGATCCCCTTCTACGAAAAGAACCTGAAGGACGTGCTGCGGCGCAACCAGCGCGCCGGCCGCCTCACCTACACCACCGACCTGGCCGTCCTGGTGGAGAAGGCGCAGGTGGTCTTCCTGGCCGAGGACAGCTATCACTACATCGAGGAAGTGGCGCTGAAGATCGCGCGCGTGGCCGCGCGCGACGCGGTGCTGGTGGTGGCCACGCCGGTGCCGGTGGGCACGGCCGCGCGCATCGAGAAGCGGCTGCGCGACGCCGGCAGCCCCATGCCGGTGGTCTCGCAGCCGCTGTTCCTCACCGACGGCTGCGCCCTCGAGGACTTCAACTGGCCCGACCGCATCGTGCTGGGCGCCGCTTCGCCCGATGCGGTGCTGGTGCTCAAGCAGGTGTACCGGCCGCTGGTGATGCGGGGCGTGCCGGTGATCGTCACCAACCACGAGACCGCGGAATTGGTGCGCGAGGCCACCACCGCCTTCGTGGCCACCAAGATCAGCTTCATCAACGAGCTGGCGGCGCTGTGCGAGCACGTCTCGGCCGACGCCATGGACCTGGCGCTGGCCCTCGGCCTGGACAAGAAGATCGCGCCCCGCTGCCTGCAACCCGGCACCGGCCTGGGCGGGCCCTTCGTGGAGTCGGACATGGAGTCGCTGGCGCGGCTGGCGGGAGGCAGCGGCACCACCCTGCTCGTGCTCAGCGCCGCCCGCGAGGTGCATCGCGCCCACTGCGACCTGCTGGTGCAGAAGATCGCGGCGGCGGTGGAGTCGCTGCCGGGGCGCGAGCTGGGCCTGCTGGGCCTGGCCTTCAAGCCCCACACCAACTGCGTGGCCGCCTCGCAGTCCATCTTGCTGGCACGCTCGCTGATGGCCAAGGGAGCCAACCTGCGCGCCTACGATCCGGTGGCTATCCCCGACGCGCGCCTGGCCCTGGACGGCACCGTGCGCTATTGCGAGTCGCCCTACGCCGCCGCCGAAGGCGTGGATGCGCTGGTGGTTTCCACCGGCTGGCCCGAGTTCCGCGCCCTCGACTTCGAGCGCATCAAGCGCCTGCTGCGCCGTCCCATCATCGTCGACACGAAGAACCTGCTCGACGCCACCCGCCTGCGCGCCCTGGGCTTCCAGTACGTGGGCGTGGGCAGGGCGTGAAGACGGAGTCAGGAGTGAGGAGTCAGTAGTGAGCGGGAATCCCTGGTTGCCAACGCTGGCTCCTAACTACAAACTCCTACCTCCTGGCCATCGCCCCCGACGCGACACTTTCGCAGTGCCATTGCTATAATCAAGGCACTGCGGTGGGTGTAGTTCAGCGGTAGAACTCCGGACTGTGGCTCCGGCTGTCGTGGGTTCAAATCCCACCACCCACCCCAAGACTTCCCATCGAGCCGGGTTCAACCTTCGGCTTCGGGCTCGGGCCCGCCCGCCCCCAGCAGCGAGTTTTCCGCCTGCCGCCGCACCAGCCAGATCACCACCAGGAAGAGCAGCCCGCCCAGGACCTGCGCCGCCACCGCCGCGCGCAGCGCCACCACCAGGGTGTAGCGGTCGGCGAGCCTGCCCACCAGGTAGGGCGCCAGCGCCATGGAACACAGATTGATGAAGAGGTAGTAGAGGCCGAGAGCGGTGGCGCGCGCGCGCTCCGGAACCAGGTCGTGAATGGTGGCGGTGGTGGGCCCGTGGTACCAGGCCAGGAAGAACGTCCCCACCGCGAACAGGGCGACGAACAGGGGCTTGCTGGCGGTCTCGAGGGCGGCGTAGGTAAGCGGCGCCGAGATGAGGAAGCCCACCGGGATGATGGCCGCCCTTCCCCAGGAGGAGCGCCGCGCCAGGCGGTCGGAGAGCGCGGCCCCGGTCATGATGCCGCCCAGCCCCGCGACCACGATGGTCGCGCCCAACACCAGCCCGCTCTCCTGCGGGCTGAAGCCCTTGTAGTCCTGCACCAGCTCCGGCCCCCAGGCCACGTAGGCGTAGCCGGCGAAGGCGCTGAACCATCCGCTCACCAGGATGGCCAGGAAGGCGGGGATGCGCAGCAGGTCGCCGACAGGCACGCGCTCCTCCTGCACGCGATGTGGCGGTTCGGGCAGGCGGAAGGCGAGCAGGCCCAGTACCAGCCCGGGGGCGCCCACCAGGAAGAAGGCGGGGCGCCAGCCCAGCCACTCCGCCAGCACGCCGCCCAGGGCGATGCCGGTGGCCCCTCCCAGGAACATGCCCACATCGAAGGCGCCCTGCACCCGGGCGCGCACCCGCTCGGGAAACGTGGCGCTCAAGATGGCGGCGCCGGCGGGGGTGTAAGCGGCCTCGCCTACGCCCACCAGGCCGCGGGCAGCCAGCAGGGTGCGGAAGGAGCCGGCCAGCCCGCTGAGGAAGGTGGCGGCGCTCCAGAACAGCACGCCGGCGCCGATCACAGCGCGGCGCGAGAAGCGGTCGGCGAGCACGGCCAGGGGCAGGCTGCCCAGCGACAGCACCACGGTGAAGGCCGCCGCCAGCTCGCCCAGTTGCGCGTGGCTCAGGTTGAAGTCGTGGCGCAGGGCGGGGAAGAGCGAGAAGATGATCTGCCGGTCAACGTAGTTGACGAAGTTGACCAGCATGAGCACGGCCAGCACCTGCCACTGGCGGCGATCGAAGTCACGAAAGCTCACACGCCTCCCACCGCGACCCTCACATCGAGGCAGACATGATACCGTCTTTGCCGGGCGGGATACAGGTGTGGCGCAAGAGTCTAACGCGGGCCAGCACCGCCGCGCGTATAATTGCGCCCACTCATGTCACTGACAGTGGGGACGCGGCTGGGGCCCTACGAGATCCTGGGGACGGCGGGCGCCGGCGGGATGGGCGAGGTCTACCGCGCCAAGGATACGCGCCTGGACCGAACCGTCGCCATCAAGGTGCTCTCCACCCAACTGGAGGACCGCCCCCAACTGCGCAAGCGCCTGGAGCGCGAAGCCCGCACCATCTCCAAGCTTTCTCATCCCCACATCTGCACCCTCCACGACGTAGGCCAGCAGGAGGGTGTGGACTTCCTGGTGATGGAATACCTGGAGGGCGAGGTCCTCAGTCACCGGCTGCAGCGCGGCCCACTGCCTGCGGAGCAGACCTTGGCATACGGCATCGAGATCGCCGCGGCGCTGGAGACGGCGCACCGCCAGGGCATCGTGCATCGCGATTTGAAACCGGGCAACGTGATGCTCACCCGGAGCGGGGCCAAGCTGATGGACTTTGGGCTGGCCAAGCTGATGGAGGAGCCGGTCGCGGCAGCAGCCGGGCTCACGGAGATGAGCACACAGGCGCCGCCGGAGAAGTCGCTCACCGAGGAAGGCGCCATCGTCGGCACGATCCAGTACATGGCGCCGGAGCAACTGGAGGGCCGGGAGGCGGAGGCGCGGACCGACATCTTCGCGCTGGGAGCGGTGCTCTACGAGATGGCGACGGGACGTCCGGCGTTCACCGGCAAGACCAAGGCCAGCGTGATGGCGGCCATCCTGTCGTCCGAGCCTCCTCCCATCTCGCGGTCGCAGCCCCTGACCCCACCGGCGCTCGACCGGGTGGTGAAGACCTGCATGGCCAAGGACCCGGAGGAGCGTTTTGCCAGCGCCCACGACGTGAAGCTGGCGCTGCAGTGGGTACAGGAGGGGAACGAGATGCCGCGGGCCGAAAGTGCCCCCAGGGGCGCGCGGCGATGGGCATGGCCGGCCATCTCGCTGGTGCTGCTGGCTGCGCTGGCGCTGGCGACGGTCCTGTGGTGGCGGGCCCGCAACGCACCCCAGGAAGCGATGTTCTTCCAGGCGCCGCTGCCCTTCACGGCGCAGGACATGGCGTTCTCTCCCAACGGGCGCACCCTGGCGGCGGTGGGATACCTGGAGTCAGCCAACCGGAACGTGATCTGGCTCTACGACGTGGGCGCGCGCCGGGCCGAGAGTGTCCCCGGGACCGAGGGCGCTACGTATCCTTTCTGGTCGCCGGACGGGCGTTACGTGGGCTTCTTCGCCGACGGCAAGCTCAAGAAGGCGGGGGTACCGGGCGGCCCGGTGCAGACGATCTGCGATGCTCCGGCAGGACGCGGGGGCACCTGGAACCAGGACGGAGTGATCCTGTTTGCGCCCACCTCGCTGAGCGGTCTGTTTCGGGTTCCCGCATCGGGCGGAGCGCTGGTGCAAGTGAGCAAGGTGGACGCGGCCCATCAGCAGATGAGCCACCGCTGGCCGGTCTTTCTCCCCGACGGGAACCACTTCCTGTATCTGGCAGCCAACTTCGCCGGACATCTCGAGGCCAACGCCGTCTTCCTGGGAGCGCTCGACTCCGAACCGCCGAGAATGATCGTGCAGGCCAGCTCCAACGTAGTCCCGGTGGCGCCGGGATACCTGCTGTTCTACCGGGACCGGGCGCTCATGGCGCAACCCTTCGAACTGCGGCGCATGGCGCTGAGCGGAGAGCCCCTCACCGTCGCTGCCGATGTGCAGTTCATGCCGGAGGTGGACCGGGCCGTCTTTGCCGTTTCCAACAGCGGAGCGCTGATGGTCCAGGGCGCCAGCCGCGCACCCCTGTCCCAACTGCTCCTCTTGGACCGCAACGGCAAACAGTTGGCGACGGTGGGCCAGCCCGCCATGTACGGCAATGTCGCGCTCGCCCCCGACGGGAGAAGGATCGCCTTCGACATCACCGACCTGGACACCATGAACATCAACCTCTGGACCATGGACCTGTCGCAGCAGACGGCCAAGCGCCTGACCTTCGACCCCTCCCTGAATGGGACCCCGGTGTGGAGTCCGGATGGCCGGCAACTGTTGTTCGGCTCGAACCGCGGCTTGGCCTTCGAACTCTACCTGAAGAACTCCGACGGATCGGGGCAGGAAAAGCTCCTCTTCCACGTGCAAGGCACCACCACCAATCCCCCGACGGACTGGTCGCGAGACGGGAAATACATGCTCTTCGAGCGGGAGACGGAGCTTTGGTACCTGGCCCTCCCGGAGGGGCAGGACAAACCGCTGGTCCAGATCAAGGCGGTGGCCGCCAACGGCCAGTTTTCCCCGGATGGCCGCTGGGTGGCGTATGCCTCCAACGAGACCGGGAAGTGGGAGGTCTACGTGACCTCCTTCCCCGAGCCGCGCGGCAAGTGGCAAGTCTCGGCGGGCGGCGGACGCGAGCCGCGCTGGCGCGGGGACGGCAGGGAGCTGTTCTATCTGTCGCCGGAGGGGAAGATGATGGCGGTGCAGGTGAATGCGGGCGCCACCTTCGATGCGGGTACGCCGGTCGCCCTCTTCCAGGCCCGACCGCACAAGCAGGTCGCCGCCCTGGACATTTTCACGTATGACGTCAGCCGCGACGGGCAGAGGTTCCTGATCAACACCCAGGTGGAACGGCCGGAGCGCTCGCCCATGTCGGTCATCCTCAACTGGACGGCGGGGCTGGAGAAGTAGAGTCCGCGCGCCGGCTTCTCCCGGTCCTCAGACCGTGCCATCCCCGCGAGGATGGCGTACTCGACCGCGGTCACGGTCTTAGTCGCGGTCCAGGGCGCAGGCCCCGGGACCGCGGGCATCGCCGCAGGTCGAGCAGGGCGCCGCCGCCGGCCGAGTTGCCGCCGCGCTCTTGGCGGCTACCGCGAAGACCGAGAGCTGCTGTTCCAGCTTGGTGCCGTGGCAGTGGGGACATTCAGGCTTTTTGGAACCGTAGACCAGCGCTTCGAAGTGCTGGTTGCAGGACTTGCACAGGTATTCAAAGATCGGCATGCCGCAGAGACTCCCAACAACCGGCGCGAGGTCACCCTTTCCCCCCGGGCCGGGAAAACTCTAGAATCAGGTCAGCTTTATTATCGCCAATGCCCGAGTCCAACTCCAGCACAATCCTCGAGGGAAGCTTCGTGCCGCGCCGCGGCCTGCGCGGAGCGCAGCGCCAGACCATCCTGGGGACGCTGCTGCCGCGGCCTCCGCTGCCGCCCGGCGAGGAGCGCGTGGTGCGGGTGGACGCCCGGGCGCAGCTCCTTCTGCGCTGCCACTGGCAGCCGGAGCGGCAGCGCGCGCTGACCCTGCTGATGGTGCACGGGCTGGAGGGCTCCAGCCAGTCGCCCTACGTGCTGGGCGTGGGACACAAGGCGCTGGCCGCCGGCTTCAACCTGGTGCGCATGAACGTGCGCAACTGCGGCGGCACCGCCCATCTCTCCCAGACCCTCTACCACTCCGGCCTCTCCCGCGACGTGCAGCAGGTGGCGGGCGCGCTCATAAAAGAAGACAAGCTGCCGCGGCTGGCCCTGGTGGGCTACTCCATGGGCGGCAACATGGTGCTGAAGGCGCTGGGCGAGTGGAGCAGGGAAGCGCCGCACGAGCTGGTGGCGGCGGCGGTGGTCTGTCCCTCCATGGACCTGGCTCCCGGCGCCGCCCTGCTGGAGCGCGGCACCAACCGCCTTTACCAGTGGTACTTCCTGCGCTCGCTCAAGCGCAGCTACCGGGAGAAGGCGCGGCTCTTCCCGGAGGTGTTCCAGTCGGCGGGGAAGCTCGGCGGCCTGCACACCATCCGCCAGTTCGATGATGCCATCACCGCGCCCGCCATGGGCTTCCGCGACGCCGCCGACTACTACGAGCGCGCCTCTTCCTCGCGCGTGCTGGAGCGCATCGCCGTGCCCACCCTGGTGGTGCACGCCCTCGACGATCCCTTCGTGCCGCTGCTGCCCGCGACTCGGGCGCGCCTCGAGGCCAACCCTCACATCACCCTGATCGCCACCCAGCACGGCGGCCACTGCGCCTTCCTGGCGCCGGCCGACGGCTACGACGGGCGCTGGGCGGAGCGCCGCCTGGTGGAGTTCTTAAAGCGCTTTTAGCCGGAACGCTTCCTGCGTATCCTGTAGCTAGCCCGGATGGCGCGGGAGGGGTGGGGCGCGATGCAGGCCGACTATTCCATCGAACTGGGCGAGCAGGACGAGTGCCTGGAGGTCCCTTGGGCGCATCCCGACGGCGCCCTGCGCTACCTCGACCTCAAGCGCCGCCCCGAACTGCTGCTCAACGTCGAGGAGGCCCACCACAACCAGGAGTTGGGCGAATTCCTGGTGGCCATCAACTCCGATTCCTCCATCCTGGAGACCGCCAAGTGCGACGCCTGGCTCTCCAACGAACTGGAGGAGGAAGAGGAGATCTACGGCGCCGCCTGGAAGTTCGGCTCCTACGTGGACCTGGTCTTCACTCTCGAAGAGGCGCGCTACTCGCTCAGTCGCCACCAGGAGACGGCGGAGCGGGTCACCACGCTGCTGAAGTGCGTGCCCGAGATCTCGGCCGCCGCCGAGTTCATCCTGCGGCGCTGCTACTTCCACCCCGGGCAGGATCTGGACGCGGACTCGCGGCCGGGCTTCTGCTTCACGTTTTATCTGTTCGGCTACGGCGACGATGAGGACGAGGCGCGGCGGCGCTGGGGCATCGCGCTCAAGGTGGTGCAGAACGCCCTGCTGCAGCTCTCGGCGGAGCAGCGCAGGGCGTCAGGGATGGCGCGCTAACCTGTACCTGGACCCGGGTTTCCGGCTCGTCGTTTGTGCACTTGCTCGTGAATCGCCCAGATGGTCACCACGATCCCTGCGACAAGCGGAATGCCACCCGGCCAGCCAATTTTGAAATGCCAAGCCGCAAAGGCGAGATACAAGAGGTATGGCCCGAGGACGGTCTTGGGGATCTTCCCCCACGGTATCCACCTTTCCCAAGGAAGCCAGATCGTAGCTAGGATAGGAATCGCTGGTATGACGGGCGCTAAGATCAGGACGTCAAGAGTAGACATTTGAGTGTGGGTACCGGGTCGGTTAGGAATCTGGTAGGCGCGGCAGGAGTCGAACCTGCAACCCTCGGATTAGAAATCCGATGCTCTATCCGCTTGAGCTACGCGCCCCCGAGGGTATTTAACCACAGGCGAGAGTCGCCAGTCGCTGGTCGCCAGCCGCCCGGGGGCCTCGGCGGGTGTCCACGCTCCCCTGCAGTCGGCTTCAGCGGGTGAATTCCCAACGCCTGTGAGTGTCATCCTTCCGCCGACCGGAGCGAGGCGGGAGGATCTGGCGACACCCCCTGGGCCACCGGAGCGGTTGCGCAGACGATCTCGGCAGATCCTCCGCTCGGCTTCGCCTCGCGAAGGATGACAGTCCTTGAGGGACAGCCTGGTGATAGGGGTCCCTCGCTGCGCTCGGGATTTCGGGAACGGGCTCAGACGCCGCGGAAGGCCTCAAGCTCGCGGCGCTCAGGATGACAATTCGATGGGCGGGCGTCTCCCGGACCAGAAGGACACAAGGTCCTTCGACTCGCGTCCGCTTGCAGCGCAGCCGCAAGCGGACGCTCGCTCAGTACAAGGAGTAGGGAGTCGCTGCGGCCAACGACCAACGACTGACGGCCATCGGCGGCTAGGTCTGCAGCGCCTTGGCCACCACCTTCATCTGCTGGCGGAGCTTGTGGGCGGTCTCTTCCAGGGCCTTGACCTTGTCGGCCAGGCCGCGGTGGCCGGCGGTGGTGGCCACTCCCTTGGAGCGCTGGATGGCCATCTCGGCGGCGGTCAGCAGGTAGGCCAGGGAATCGGCGTGCGGCTTCCACAGGTAGGCGGAGGACTTCTTAGCCTGGTAGTCTGCGAGTTCGGTGAGCATGCGCGCCTGGATGGCCACCAACTGCATCATCATGCCCACGTAATCGGCACGGAAGCTCTTCTCGCCGGCGTAGCCGGCCTGGAAGGCTTCGGCCTCCGCCGGGGTGAGCGGGACGCTGGCGTTGCGCAGGGGCACCGCGTGCACGGTCTTGGGATCGGCGGAGCGCAGGAAGCTGCGGATGGACTCCTGCACGCCCCGGATCTTCCCGTCCTCGATGCCCTTGACCTGAGGGCTGGGCATCAGACCCGGAGGCTGCGGCCCCAGCGCCGCCATCTTGCCGCTGGACGAGGCCTGGGGCGGGGCGGGCTTGGGGGCGGGAGCGGGCGCGGCCTCCGGCACGGCCGCGATGGGCTCCAGCCCGGGATCGGTAGCCGGCGGTGGCGGAGCTTCGGGCGCGGCCGGGGGCGGCTCGGCGGGAGCGGCGGCGACCGGGGCCGCCGGAGCGCCGGCGGGGGTGGCGGCGGGAGCGCCCGGGGCGCGCGTGAAGCGCCGGCTGTCCACCGCCTTCTTGTACTTGGAGACCTTGCGGAAGCTCTCCATGGCGGCGCCGTATTCCTGCTTGAGCAGCTTGGCCTCCTCCACCTCGGCCAGGTGCTTGACGATGACGTCGCCCTCGATGCGGCTCATGATGCTGCCGCCTTCTTTCTGCACCTTGGCGGCGAAGGTCTTGATCTGCTCGGTGGCCTCCTTGAAGAGCAGCTCGAAGCGCGCCCCGAAGAAGGCGTTGTAGACGGCCAGGGTGGCCAGCACGCGGGGATGGTAGATGGAAGGCCCCAGCGCCTGCTTGATCTCGCGCGCCCGCTGCACGATGCCGGAGTCCATGAGGGCGTCGAAGTGGCGGAACTCGTCCACCTCCTGCTCCAGGAACTCGAATTCCTGGGCCAGTTGGGAGTGCTCGGCGGGCAGCTCCGGGGGCTTCATGTCGCCCATGACCTTGTAGAGTTCGGCCTCGAACTCCAGAGCGTCGGCGGCGCTCTGCTGCACCGGCTCGAAGGCGGGATTGGCGGGGGGCTTCTTGCGGCTGCGGAAGAGGAAGGTGACCACGAAGTCGGCCTTCTCGCGGTCGGCGGGCGAGCCTTTGCGCATGTAGTAGCGCAGCAGGGCCTCGGCAACCTCGTAGCGGGTGGAGCGCTTGAGGGCGTCGCGCACCATGGGCGGGGTGATGGCCATGTCCAGGATGGCGAGCCAGGTCTTGAAGGAAGAGACGGAATGGGCGCCCTCCGGGGTGGGCCGGAACTCCTTCACCTCCTGGGGCACGGGCACGGCATGGCCGACGGTCTCGTGCAGCAGTCCCATGTAGAAAATGTGGACGCTGACCAGGTCGTGCAACTCGAGGGTCGAGCTCTTCGACAAAGGCGGACTCCAAGGTCTGTGTTCCGGGGGCGGGTTTCAAAGTCTAGTGCAGGAAGGGGCGGGGAACAAGCGTCTTCAGGAGGAGGCGCCCTCCCGCCCGGAAAACTCGACGCCCACCGCCTCGCCCTTGCGGTAGCGCACCACCACGCTCAGGGTGTGGCGATTGTCGGTGCGGGGTTCGACCACGGTGATGCGCAGGCGCTGGCCGGGGTGGAAGCCGGCCGCGGCCTGCTCGGAGCCGGTGTGGATGAGCATGCCGCCGCCGCTGGCCTGGGCCACGCGTCCCAGCTCGCGCCCGTCGTCGTCGACGGCCCGGGCGTCGTCGGGCAGCACCAGGCGCTCGAAGCGGCGCTGTTCCCGCGGCATGGCTACTTGCCTCCCAGCACGAGTTTGGCGATGGTCTGCAACTGCATGTTCGACGTGCCCTCGTAGATCTTGCCGATCTTGGAGTCGCGCCAGTACTTCTCCACCGGGTAGTCCTTGGTGAAGCCGTAGCCGCCGTAGATCTCGATGGCCAGCGAGGAGACGCGCTCGGCCACCTGGGAGGCGAAGAGCTTGGTCATGGCCGCCTCCTTGACGAAGGGAAGGCGCGCGTCCTTCATGCGGGCGGCGTTATACACCAGCATGCGCGCGGCCTCGATCTCGGTGGCCATCTGGGCCAGTTGGAACTGGATGCCCTGGAACTCGGCGATGGCCTTGCCGAACTGCTTGCGCTCCTGGGAGTACTTGGCGGCGCAGTTCCACGCGCCCTGGGCCACACCCACCATCTGCGCCCCGATGCCGATGCGGCCTTCGTTCAGAGTCTCGATGGCGATCTTGTAGCCCTTGCCGGCCTCGCCCAGCACGTTGGTCTTGGGGACGCGGCAGTCCTCCAGGATCAGTTCGCAGGTGGAGGAGGCGCGGATGCCCAGCTTGTCCTCCTTCTTGCCCACGGTGAAGCCGGGGAAGCCCTTCTCCACCAGGAAGGCGGTGATGCCCTTGTAGCCGGCGGCCGGGTCGAGGTTGGCGAAGACGATGAAGAGGCCGGCTTCCTTGCCGTTGGTGATCCAGAGCTTGCGGCCGTTGAGGAGGTAGTCGGGGCCCTTGAGCTCGGCGCGGCTGGCCAGGGCGAAGGCGTCGGAGCCGGAGCCGGCTTCGCTCAGGGCGTAGGCGCCCACCCACTCCGCGGCCATGCGCGGGCAGTAGCGCTTCTTCTGCTCGTCGCTGCCCCAGCGCAGGATGGCGTTGTTGACCAGGGTGTTCTGCACGTCCACGATCACGCCCGCGGAGGCGTCCACGCGCGAGAGTTCTTCCACCGCCAGCACCGCCTCGAAGAAGCTGCCGCCGCCCCCGCCCAGGCCCTCGGGGATCTCGATGCCCATCAGCCCCAACTGGAAGAACTGCTCGATGAGCGCGTGCTCGAAGACGCCCTTCTCGTCCATCTCCTTGGAGAGAGGGCGGATCTTCTCCTCGGCGAACTGGCGGATGTTGTCGCGGAAAAGGACTTCGTCTTCGGTGAGCGCCACCAGGGGCGCGGGCGCGGGCTTCTGGGCTAGGGCTTCGGTCATAAAGGCTTCCTTAGGAGATAGGTAGGACGAACCCCGGATTGTAGCACCGGGCTTTGGGGGAAGGGCAGGGGTCTCGGCGGAAGCCCGAGTTCCGGCGTGCGGCTCAGCCCTTGCGGGAGGAGCGGTCGATCACCCGCAGCTCGTCGCCTTCCAGGATCTTGCGGATCTGGTTGCGGGCGTGCACCGCCCAGGGGCCGCTGGTGTCGAGGCGGACGTAGGCGCGCCAGTGGCTGAGTGCGCGGCGCGGCTGCTTCAGCTTCTCGTAGGCCAGGGCCAGGTTGTAGTGGGCGTCGGCGTAGGTGGGAGCCAGCGCGATGGCCGCCTTGTAGGACTGGATGGCCTCCTCCAGCCGCCCCGTCTCATCCAGCACGTTGCCCAGGTCGAAGTAGGCGAGGGCGTAGCGCGAGTCCGACTCCACCGCGGCGCGGTAGTGTTGCTCGGCCAGCGCGTACTCCTGGCGGTTGTAGTAGAGGGTGCCCAGGTTGATGTGGGCGGCGGCGTAGCGCGGCTCCAGCTCCAGCGCCTTCTGGTAGGCCTCGATGGCCTCGCGCTGGGTGGTAGGGTCCTCTTCCAGGGCGATGCCGCGGGCGAAGTGATCGGCCACGGTCTCCAGCGGGCGGATGGACTTCACCTTGGCCGGAACCACGGCGCGGGTCCCGGAGCTGAAATCCATGACGAACTGTCCGGCGATGGGCTCCATCGCCTTGCCCTGGTGGCGAAAGGCCACGCGACGGCTGCCGGTGGAGAAGGTGCCGGCCTCCAGCAGGGGCTTGGCCATGCCCGCCACCTGGCGCTGCATGGCCTCCAGC
Source organism: Terriglobales bacterium (assembly GCA_035519175.1). Taxonomy (GTDB): domain Bacteria; phylum Acidobacteriota; class Terriglobia; order Terriglobales; family Acidobacteriaceae; genus DASPRL01. The sequence continues at coordinate 226 of DATIWW010000085.1, read as the reverse complement.
GACTGGCGGATCACGGCCGGGCGCACCTTCTTGGCGCACAGGTCGCGCAGCTTCTTCAGTTGCAGGAGATGAAAGAAGGAATAGCTCTCGGTAGCGTCGATCAGCCCGGCCTTTTCCCAGCCCGCCAACTGCCGCGCCGTGATGCGAAGGATGCGCAGGACGTCCGCTCGCCGGTACGTGTTCACGGGACGATGCTCACACCTCGTCGCCATTATCGGAAGGGTGC
>DATIWW010000084.1:0-3638 GCA_035519175.1 Terriglobales bacterium | reverse complement strand
CGCCCTCGACCGCCCCAGCGTGGAAGCCACCGCCGCCCGCGCCGTGGCCATCGCCCGCGCCTCCGCCCAGGTCAAACAGCACGACGTCCGCCTGGCCGGGGAGAAGCCCGCGGTCGCCGACTGGACCACGCCCTACAAGGTCGATCCCTTCAGCACCTCGGTGGAAGACAACCTGGGCCTGCTGCTCAAAGTGGACGGGGAGCTGCGCGCCGTCGCCGGCGTCACCCTGGCCGAGGCCAACCTCAACTTCCGCCGCTACGAGCAGTGGTTCTACTCCTCCGAGGGCGCCGACATCCACCAGGTGAAGTTCATCACCGGGGCGGGCTTCGCCGCCTACGCCTTCGCCGGCACCGAGATCCAAAAGCGCTCTTTCCCCAACTCCTTCGGCGGGCAGTACCAGAACAAGGGCTACGAACTGATCGAGGAGTTGGAGCTGGTGGAGAACGCGCGCCGCATCGGGGAGGAGGCGGTGGCGCTGCACTCCGCCGCGCAATGTCCGGAGGGGAGCTTCACCATCATCCTGGACTCCTCGCAACTAGGACTGCAGATCCACGAATCCATCGGCCATCCCATCGAACTGGACCGCGTGCTGGGTATGGAGGCCAACTTTGCCGGCACGTCGTTCCTCACGCTCGACAAGCTGCGCACGCTGCGCTACGGCAGCGAGCTGGTCAACGTAGTGGCCGACGCCACCCTGGCGCACGGCCCCGGCCTGGGCACCTTCGCCTACGACGATGAGGGCGTCCCCGCGCAGTGCACCCCCATCATCACCCGCGGGCGGTTCACCGGTTATTTGTCGTCGCGGGAGACGGCGCACGCCATCGGCGAGCCGCGCTCGGGCGGGACCATGCGCGCCGAGGGCTGGAACCGCCTGCCCATCATCCGCATGACCAACATCAGCATCCTGCCGGGCGAGAAGCCGCTCACCCTGGAGCAGCTCATCGCGGATACGGACGAGGGCATCCTCTTCGAGACCAACCGTTCCTGGTCCATCGACGATAAGCGCTACAACTTCCAGTTCGGCACCGAGATCGGCTGGGAGATCAAGGGCGGGAAGCGCGGCCGCATGCTCAAGAACCCCTCCTATAGCGGCATCACCACCGAGTTCTGGAACTCCATGGACGCCATCTGCTCGCGCGACCAATGGACGCTGTGGGGCACGCCCAACTGCGGCAAGGGCCAGCCCATGCAGACCATGGGCACGGGCCACGGCGCCGCGCCGGCGCGCTTCCGCAATGTCAAGGTCGGCTCCGCGTACAAGGGGCACTGATCCAACACGGAGACACAGAGGCACAGCGAGAGTGTTGACGAAGGAAAAAGCGGCCGAGATCTTCGAGCGAGTGAAGCGTCACTCCTCCGCCGATGAGATCGAGGCGATCGTGTACGGCGGGCACTCGGCCCTCACCCGCTTCGCCAACAACACCATCCACCAGAACGTCGCGGAAGAAGGCTACGTGGTCTCGGTGCGCACGGTGTTCGGCGGACGCACGGCCCGCGCCACCACCAACAAGTTCGACGACGCCAGCCTCCGGCAGGTGGTCCAGGCTTCGGAGGCGCTGGCCAGGGTACAGCAGCCCGATCCCGACCTGCTGCCCATGGCGGAGGCGGCCGCGGCGGCAGGCGCTTCCGGCCCCCGCCGCCACTTCGAAGAAACCGCGGCCCTCACTCCCGAAGACCGCGCTCGCGCCGTCGGCGCCATCGTGGGGGTGGCGCAGAGCAACCGGCTCACCGCCGCCGGCATCTTCTCCTCCTCCGAGAGCTGCGAGGCCATCTTGAACTCGCGCGGGCTGGCCGCCTGGCACACCCAAACCTCCTCGGAGATCTCCGTGACCATGCTGGCCGCCGACTCCTCCGGCTGGCAGAAGGCCAACTCCCCCGACGTGCACAACCTGGACGCGGTGGCCCTGTCCGAGATCGCGGCCCGCAAGGCGCGCGAATCTGCCGGGCCTCAGGAGCTGGCTCCCGGCAAGTACACGGTGGTGCTGGAGCCCGCCGCCGTCCTCGACCTGGTGGGATTCATGTTCTTCGACTTCGGCGGGCTGGCCGTGCTCGACCAGCGCTCCTTCCTCAACAACCGCATGGGCACCAAGCTCTTCGGCTCGAACATCACCGTCTGGGACGACGCCGCCCACCCCCTGCAATCGGGTGCGGCCTTCGATGGCGAGGGGGTGCGCCGGCAGCGCCTCCGCCTGGTGCACCAGGGCGTGATCGAGAACCTGGTCTACGCCCGCTCCAGCGCCGAGAGGATGAAGAAGTCGCCGCTGGCCGGCCAGGTCGGCGAGATCCAGCCCACCGGCCACGGCTTCCCCCTGCCCAACGAGATGGGCGAGGCCCCCATGAACATCGTTTTCGAAGGGGGCCCCGAGGCCTCCCACCAGACGGTGAGTCAGATGGTCGCCTCCACTGGGCGCGGCGTCCTGGTCACCCGCTTGTGGTACATCCGCGAGGTCGACCCCTACGAGAAGATCCTCACCGGCATGACCCGTGACGGCACCTTCCTCATCGAGGACGGCAAGCTCACCCGCGGCCTGCGCAACTTCCGCTTCAACCAGAGCCTGATCGAGATGCTCTCCAAGGTGGAGGCCATGGGCACCCCGGTGCGGGCCAGCGGAGAAGAGTCCTTCGACATGGTGGTGCCGCCCGTGAAGGTGCGCGACTTCAACTTCACCGAGGTGACCCGGTTCTGAGCGGTGTCGGGCACGGCGGCAAGGCCGGGAAGGGCGCCACTCCTCCCCAAGTCAGTCACCAATTTACCCTTTAGTAACTTCCGCCGGGTGACCGTCCGGTATAAGCTTCCCCCATGGTTCGAGCCGGCCAGTTCGCCGAGATGCGCAGCGCGGTCCGCTTTCCCCTGCATCTGCCCATGGCCGTGACCACGGATGCCAGGCCCTTGCCCGCCGAGACCCGCGACATCTCCTCCGGCGGCGTGCTCTTCCAGGTGGACGCCGCCATGCCGGTGGGCTCGCCCATCCAGTTCAGCATCTCCATCCCCGCCGAGGTCCTGGGGACCGGCACCTTGGTGCAGGTGAAGTGCGCCGGCCGCGTGGTGCGCTGCATGGCGGAGGGGGACCACCACACCGTGGCCGCGGTGATCGACGAATATTATTTCGAGCGTCATTTGGGGGTTCCAAGAGTCAATGGCTAACGAATCCGCTAAGACGGCACCCTCGGCCGAGAAGCCGGCCGCGCCGCCCTCTCCCATCAAGGTCATCCTGGCCGACACCCAGGCCATCTTCCGCGTGGGCATCCGCAAGATCTTCGCTCTGGAGGACGACATGCGGGTAGTGGCCCAGGCCGAGACCCTGGGCCAGACCCTGGCCGCCATCAGCAAGTTCCCCTGCGACGTGATCCTGTTCGAGTCGGCCCTCTCCCCCAATCCCGCCGAGGCCGTGACCGAGGTCATGAAGCGCGCCGGCCACGCCCGCATGGTGGTGCTCACCGGCGAGGCCGACGAGGACGACACCGTCGAGTACCTGCGCCGCGGGGTGAAGGGCATCGTCACCCGCTCCATCCCCCCCGACCTGCTGGTCAAGTGCGTGCGCAAGGTGGCCGAGGGCGAGACCTGGCTCGACAACCGCGGCGTCAACTGGGTGGTGGAGGCCTACCGCGCCCAGGCCGCCCAGCTCACCGCCCCGCGC
>DATIWW010000083.1:0-3469 GCA_035519175.1 Terriglobales bacterium | reverse complement strand
CTGGTCGGCGATCTTGTCGGGATGCCCTTCGGTCACTGATTCCGAAGTGAATAGAATGCGTCGCTTGGAAGCCACTTGCGCTCCTCCTGTGATGTGTCTCTACGACTCAGAACGCCACGGCGGGATGAATTCGGGCGGTGCCGCAGGAGTCAAATCGAGGCATCTACGATAGCAAACAGGCCCGGATTGGGCAATCCACAGCACCCAAAGGGGAAATAGGGACAGTGGACAGTGAATAGTGAATAGTGAATAGCGGCCGCCCGCGGAGCGTATGGCACCGCCTGCTGTCCACTATCCACTATTCACTATCCACTATCCACCGCTCTTATCGCGCGTCGTGGGCGGTGAAGGTGAGGGTGCGCTTCTGGCCCTCGGCGCCCTGGGGCGGAAGCAGCTTGCCATTGAGGTAGATCTCCAGGCCGCCGGCGTTGCCCACCGTCATCACGATCTCGCGGCTGGCCTGGAAGCTCTGCCGGCTGGAGGCCCTCATGAGATGGTCGCCCTGGGACTGGCCATCTACGATGGCCGCGACCCAGCAGTCGTGCAGGGCGCGCACCTCCAGGGTGAAGCCGGCGGAAGCGGGCGCCCCGGTCGCCGCGGGACCCGCCGCGGAGGAGGCCGCCTCCGGCTGGGCCGCCGCCGCAGAATCCGCAGCCGGCGGTGAGACCTGGGGCGAAGGCGAAGCGGGGGCGGGCGTGGCCGCCGCTTGGTTCGCGCTCGCGGCAGCGGGCGCCGGCGGAGGCGCGGGCTCGCCGGCGCTGGCGTCGCGCGTCTGGAAATAGGCGCGCCACACCAGGAAGGCAGCCGCCGCCAGCAGCAGCACCGCCACCACCACCACCACCCACGGCCGGCGCCGGCGGACGGTCAGCTTCACCGTGGGCGGCAGTTCGGGGAGCGGCCCGGTGGCGGGCGCGTCGGCCTGGCCCGAGGCCGCCAGGTAGTCGGCCACCGCCTGCTCTTCATCGATGCCCAGGTACTTGGCGTAGGCCCGCACGAAACCCTTGTTGAAGATGCCGCCGGGAAGCTTGTCGAAGTCGTTGCTCTCCAGGGCGCGGAGGCTGCGGGTGCCGATCTTGGTGGCCTCGGCGATCTCCTCCAGGGTGACGCCGCGCATCTCGCGCTCGCGCTGCAGCTTTTCGCCAAACGAACTCATGGGTGCGGTCCTGCTTCGCCCGGCGCCGGAGGGTCTCGATGCGGGGGTTCAGGGGCTAGGAAACCGCGGCCATCATAGGAGCGGGGCCCGCCGGCTGTCAACGAAGCGGCGCCGCAAGCTGCGGCCCGCCAACGACTTTGCCCGCCGGCCCGGGTTACTTTAGTCAGCACCAGCAGCCCCCGGGCCGGTTGCCCGGGGGGATGGGCTTGCATATAATACGCGCCACCGGCATACCCCCGCCTGATGCCGGTCCGAGTTCCTCATCATGAGCGAGGTCACGACCGACAAGAAGCGCCAGTTGCAGGAACTGGGCATCTTCCACGATGTCGCCAAGGCGCTGACCTCGACGTTGAACCTGGATTCGGTCCTGCAGACCATCATGGACAAGATGGCGGAATACTTCCGCCCCGACACCTGGTCGCTGCTCATGGTGGACGAGGCCAAGGACGAGCTCTACTTCGCCATCGCGGTGGGCGACGCCGCCGACACTCTGAAGACCTTGCGCCTGAAGATGGGCGAAGGCATCGCCGGCTGGGTGGCCAAGCACGGCGAGGCCCTCATCGTGCCCGACGTCTACACCGACCCGCGCTTCGCCAAGCGCGTGGACGACATGACCAAGTGGAAGACGCGCTCCATCATCTGCATCCCGCTGCGCGCCAAGCACCGGGTGCTGGGCGTGATCCAGCTCATCAACTGCGTCATCGAGAGCTTCAGCGACAACGACATGCTGCTGCTGCAGGCGCTGTGCGACTACGCCGCCATCGCCGTGGACAACGCCCGCGCCGTCGAGAAGATCCAGGAACTCACCATCACCGACGACGTGACCGGGCTCTACAACGCCCGCCACCTCTACAAGACCCTGGAGGCCGAGGTCTACCGCTCCGCCCGCTTCGGCTACGAGTTCAGCGTGGTCTTCATCGACCTCGACCACTTCAAGCACGTCAACGACACCTACGGCCACCTGGTGGGAAGCAAGCTGCTGGCCGAGATCGGGTACATGATCAAGACCCACTTGCGCCTGATCGACTACGCCTTCCGCTACGGCGGCGACGAGTTCGTGATCCTGCTGCCCCAGACCCCCAAGGACTCGGCCCAGGTGGTGGCCAAGCGCCTGCTCGACGTCTTCCGCCAGTGCAAGTTCCTGCGCGACGACTCCCTCAACATCAACGTGCGCGCCAGCATGGGCATCGCCGCCTATCCCGAGGACGCCAAGAGCGCCCACGAGATCATCCGCCAGGCCGACGAGATGATGTACACCGTCAAGAACACCACCCGCGACAACATCGCCGTCGCCCAGTTGGGCATCATCAAGTAAGCGGAGCCGCGGCCTGCGGCCTTCTCTCCAGCCGCACCCAGACAAAAAGACGCCTGCGACCAGGTGCGTCGCAGGCGTTGTAGGCCCAGAGAGAGAGAAGAACAGACTATTTGGGATTGGGTTGAGGTCCCGCCGGGGGTGGAGCCTTCTCGGAGGACTCCGCGGCCGGGCCGGCGGCCGCCAGGCTCATGCTGCCGCCGGCGCTGGAGGTGGAGGCATCCGCCGCCAGCCGGGTCTCATAGGGCCACAGCGGGGTCACCTCGAAAGGCATCTTCTCGCGCGCCGAAAGCACCGGAACCGGCTTGCTCTTCATCAGATAGACGTCGTTGCTCCAGCCGTCGACCTTGATGCGCCCGCCCAGGGGCAGGGCGGCGATCTGGTCGGGCTGGTTGACCTTGAGTTGCGGAGCGGCATTGGCGAGCTGCGCCATGCGCACCTCCTTGCCGTGCACCAGGCCGTTGCCCAGCCGGGGCGTGACCAGGTTGGAGATGGCCCCGGCCCGCGCCTCCAATTGCCGCAGGAACAGGCCGGCGCTGCCCAGCTTGTCCTTGTAGGGAGAATTGCGCAGCAGCTCCAGCGCCCTGGCGTCGGCAGCTTCTTCCTCCGCCTCGGTGCGGCGCAGGCGCAACTCGTGGAAGCTCTTCTCGTCCGGGAACTGGGTGCGGTCGCTGAAGGAGTACTTGGTGTTCACCTGGTGGCCCAGGGTGATGTGGGCCAGCTCGCGCGCCAGTACCATGGCCAGGCTGGCCTCGTCGGGCAGCACGTCCAACAGGCCCCGGCTCACCACGATGGTGTGGCCCATACTGAAGGTCTCCAGCGGGTCGGTCAGCATCACCCGGCAGTGGATCTCCGGCTGGATGTCGAGGTTGTTGGTGATCTCCAGGTTGTTGACCACCGTCTCCATCACCTTGTCGACTTCGCCCTTGGGAGCGACCAGGCCGGCGCGCTCGAGCTTGTCCACCACGTTCTCCTCGGCCTCGCCCTGCCACAGGCGGGTGCTC
>DATIWW010000082.1:0-6435 GCA_035519175.1 Terriglobales bacterium | reverse complement strand
AGCCCCGTGATAGCATCGCGGTATGAAGTCCCTCCCGGCGGAGACCGACTATGTGGTGGTGGGCGCGGGGATCGCCGGGCTGCGCGCGGCCATCCGCCTGGCGGCTGCCGGTCGGGTGCTGGTGCTGGCCAAGACCGAGCTCACCGAGTCGGCCACGCAGTACGCCCAGGGAGGGATCGCCGCCGCGCTCAGCGACGACGACGAGGTCAGCCTGCACTTCCAGGACACGCTCAACGCCGGCGACGGCCTGTGCAACGAGGAGGCCGCCCGCATCCTCACCGAGGAAGGCCCGGAGCGCATCCAGGAGCTGATCGACTGGGGCACCGAATTCGATCGCGCCGGCGCCCGCCTCACCTTCACCCGCGAAGGGGCGCACAGCCGCAACCGCATCCTGCACGCGCACGGCGACTCCACCGGGCGCGAGATCGCGCGCGCGCTTTACTTCAAGGCCAAGGCGCTCAAGCACGTCAGCTTCAGCGAGTTCGAGTTCACCCGCGACCTGCTGATGGAGGAGGGCCGGGTGTGCGGGGTCACGCTGATCGACTCCAAAGGCGAGGTCCATACCCTGCGCGCCGCCGCGGTGCTGCTGGCCACCGGCGGCCTGGGCCAGGTCTATCGTGAGACCACGAATCCCAGCGTGGCCACCGGCGACGGCGTGGCCATGGCGCACCGCGCCGGCGCCGCCCTCAGCGACCTGGAGTTCGTGCAGTTCCATCCCACCGCGCTCTTCCTCAAGGGCGCGCCCCGCTTCCTGCTCTCCGAGGCGCTGCGCGGCGAGGGCGCCTACCTGCGCAACGCCGAGATGGCGCGCTTCATGCCCAAGTACCACGACCTGGCCGAGCTGGCGCCCCGCGACGTGGTGGCCCGCGCCATCGCCCACGAACTCGAGGTCAGCCGTGGCACCGAGCCCGTCGTCTATCTCGACATGACCCACCTCAACGGGGCGCAGTTGCGCGCCCGCTTCCCACGCATCCACTCCACCTGCATGGAATACAACGTGGACATCGCCACCGACCTGGTGCCGGTGCGTCCCGCCGCCCACTACGCCATGGGCGGAGTGAAGACCGACCTCGACGGCCGCACCAGCTTGAAAGGGCTCTACGCCGCCGGGGAGGTGGCCTGCACCGGCGTCCACGGCGCCAACCGCCTGGCCTCCAATTCCCTGCTGGAAGGACTGGTCTACGGCGCGCGCGCCGCCGAGGTCATGCAGCAGGAGGCGCCGCCCGCTCCCGCGCACGCCGGCCGCGCCGCCCACGCCGCTGATCCGCCCAAGCACGCCGCCAATCACGGCAATCACGCAAAGGCCGGCAAGCCCGCCTGCCAGGCCACAGAGGCCCTGATCGAAGAGGTCCGCGGGCTCATGTGGAACAAGGTAGGCGTGGTGCGCAGCGGCCACACCCTGCGCGAGGCCTTGCGCCGGCTGGAGGAGTGGCGCGACCAGTTGCCCGCCGCCGAGACCCGCCGTCAGGGCGAGGCCCGCAACATCCATCTGACCGGCTGGCTGATCGCGCGCTCCGCGCTGGCGCGGGAGGAGAGCCGCGGCGCCCACTACCGCACCGACTTCCCCGCCCACGACGACGCCCGCTTCCGGAAACACTCCGTCGTGATGGGGGAGAAGGTGACGTTCCAGTAGTCAGGGGTCAGGCGTCAGGAGTCAGTGCCTTCTTCGCCGGGAACAGCAGCGACGCTCCCACCGCCACCGCCAGCACTCCGCCCACGACGCACAGCGCCACCCAGGTGGGAATGGGATAGCGGTGCGCCAGCAGCATCTTCACCCCGATGAACACCAGCACCACTGCCAGCCCGTGGTGCAGGTAGTGGAAGAGGTCCATCATGCCGGCCAGCACGAAGTAGAGGGCGCGCAGCCCCAGGATGGCGAAGACGTTGGAGGTGTAGACGATGAAGGCGTCGCGGGTGATGGCCAGGATCGCCGGAATAGAATCCGTGGCGAAGAGCACGTCCGTGGTCTCCACCACCAGCAGCACCGCCAAGAGCGGCGTGGCCACCCAGCGCCCCGCCTGGCGCACCAGCAGCTTGTTGTCCACGTAGTCGTGGGTCGAAGGCACCAGGCGCTTGAAGAGCCGCAGCAGCGGGTTCCGCTCCGGGTGGATCTCTTCCTTCTTGTGCCGGAGCAGCTTCAGCCCGCTGTACACGACGAAGGCGCCGAAGACGTAACTCACCCACTCCAGATGCGCCAGCAGCGTCACTCCGGCGGCGATGAACAGCCCGCGCATGAGCAGCGCCCCCACCACTCCCCAGAACAGCACCGTGTGCTGGTGCAGCCGCGGTACCTTGAAGTAGCGGAAGATCAGCAGGAAGACGAAGAGGTTGTCCACGCTCAGCGACTTTTCCAGCAGGTAGCCGGTGAGGAAGTCGAGCGCCGGCCGCACCCCCATCCAGAAGTGCAGCAGCACCCAGAAAGCCAGGGAGAGCGCGATCCACATCAGGCTCCAGCCCGCGGCCTCGCGGAAGCGCATCTCGCGCGCCCGCCGGTGGAAGACCCCCAGGTCCAGCGCCAGCATAGCCAGCACGAAGAGGTTGAAGGCGATCCAGATCGTCAACGGGACGTGCGGAGCGGCGGGCATGGGCACGAGCATTGTAGTGGAGGGAAGCTCTTAGCTCTTAGCTCTTAGCGAATCACGCGAGATCCTTCGCAGGCTGAAGCCTGCTCAGGATGACGCCCAAATGTGGTTTGGCTGAATGCTGAGTGCTGAATGCTGAATGCTAGGAACTCAGCACCTCCCACCCTCTCCGCCCCAAGTCCCAGAACAGGAACCACAGGCAGAGGGCGGCGGCGGCCACGAGTGCCAGCCCGGTCAGCCAGCGGCCGAAGATCAGGTCGCCGATGCCGAAGAGGGCGCCGTAGATCATGGCGCAGCCCGCCAGCCAGTCGGCCGCCGACCACGCCAGGCTCTGCCGCGATTCCCCGCCCTCGGCCGCCGCGATGCTCCCCCAGCCGGCCGGCGACGGCCGCACCTTGCGGTAAAACGCCCGCAGGTGGGCCTCGGGCTCGGGCGGCGTCAGGAAGGTCGCCACCAGCCAGCTCACAGTGGTGAAGGCGGTGGTCAGGATCATCAGCCAGGCAAAGCCGTGGGGATCGGCGGAGTCCAACGGCTTCGCCGGCAGCAGCGGATCGAAGCGCCGCAGCCACATGGCAAAGCCGGTGGCCGCGGACGACTGCAGGAACAGCGACGAAACCGCCGCCGCCGTCATGGCGCTGACCTCCGACCAGGCGTTGATGCGCCACCAGAACCAGCGCAGCATGAAGACCAGCCCCGCGCCCGCCCCCACCGCGATCAGGAACTTCCACGCGTGCTCGATGGATTCCATGTAGTAGGTGGCGCCCGCGGCCAGCAAGGTGACGAACACGGTGGCCAGCCGCGAGACCTGCACGTAGTGGCGCTCCGCCTCCTTCGGCCGCAGGAAGCGCCGGTAGAAGTCGTTGACCAGGTACGACGCCCCCAGGTTGATGTGCGTCCCCACGGTCGACATGTAGGCGGCGGCGAAGCCCGCCAGCATCAGCCCGCGCAGGCTGGCGGGCAGGTCGGCGATCATCACCCGGATGTAGCCGGTCTCCGGGTCTTTCAGGTTGGGAAAGACCACCACCGCCACCAGCGCGGCCAGGATCCACGGCCACGGCCGCATCACGTAGTAGCACAGGTTGAACCACAGCGTGGCGGCCAGGGAGTTCTTCTCGTCCTTGGCGCAGAAGATGCGCTGGGCCACGTAGCCGCCGCCTCCGGGCTCGGCGCCGGGATACCAGCTCGCCCACCAGTTCACGCTCAGGTAGACCAGGAACATCAGGAACCAGCCCGAGGACCAGTCGGGCACGTAGGCCAGGGTATGCATGCCGGTGGCGGCATCGTGCTGCGCGATCTGGGTGGTGAGCGCGCCCATGCCGCCGATGGCGCGCACCGCGAAGACCGCCAGCGCGATCACCATGGTCATCTTCAGCACGAACTGCAGCAGGTCGGTCCACAGCACCGCCCACAGGCCGGAGATGGCGGTGTACACCAGCGTGAGCGCCAGGCAGAACATCACGGCTTCGAGTTTCTTCACGCCCAGGGTGAGCTCCAGAATCTTGGCCATGGCCAGGTTCACCCAGCCCAGGATGATGGTGTTCACGGCCAGCGCCAGGTAGAGGGCGCGGAACCCGCGCAGGAAAGCGGCGGGCTTGCCGGCGTAGCGCAACTCGGCCAGCTCCATGTCGGTGATCACGCCCGAGCGGCGCCACAGCCGCGCGAAGAAGAACACCGTCATCATTCCGCTGAAGGCCAGCGTCCACCACAGCCAGTTGCCGGCGATGCCGTACTTGTAGACGATGCCGGTAACCACCAGGGGGGTGTCGGCGCCGAACGTGGTGGCCACCATGGAGGTTCCGGCCAGCCACCACGAGACCTCGCGCCCGCTCACGAAGTAATCGCCCATCGAGGCCGAGGCGCGGCGGTAGTAATAGAGGCCGATGCCCAGGTTGACGGCGAAGTAGAGCGCGATGACGGCCCAGTCGGCAAATGTGAGTTGCATTGGGGGAGTTTCTAGTTTCTCGTTTCTAGTTTTTTGTTCACCCGATCACCGGATCACCCGATCACCGGATGCCTAGGGCTTGTCCGTGATCACCTTCACCGGCGGCTTCTCCGGCTCCCTGCCCAGCCTTCCCTTCTCCCAATCGTCCCAGTAGCCGAAGGTCTTCATCTGCTCGTCGAGGTGGGTACGCTGGAGCAGTTCCTCGATCTCGGCGCGCGACTGGCGCGGGCCCAGGCGCTCGGGCGCGTCGGCCAATTCGTAGATCAGCGCCGCCGTGATGGCCACGTGCTGGCGCAATTCACCCAGATCCACCTTGTCGAAGGTATCGGAGGCGGCGTGGTAGTTGGGGAGATAGTTGGCCTCCACCTGGTTGGCCACCAGGGTGGGGACGCCCTCCAGCAGGAAGTCGAAGTTGTCGGTGCCGTAGAAGGCATCGGTGGTGCGCTGGCCGGCGTGGAAGGCCGACAGGGGCTGGGCCAGCCGGTCGAACTCCTGTGCCACGTCCTCGCGCCCGCCCAGCGACCACCCGGTGATCTGCCCCGTGCCCTCGTCCAGGATGACGGCGGCCACGGCGTGGTCCAGTTCGTCGCGATGGCGCACCACGTAGTCGTGCGAGCCCAGCGTGCCCTCCTCTTCCCCGGAGAAAAGCACGAAGCGGATGGAGCGGCGGGGCTTGACTCCGGCGGAGCGCAGGGCGCGCAGCACGTCGATGACCAGGGCGGCGTTGCAGCCATTGTCGAGCGCGCCCGTGCCCAGCTCCCAGGAGTCCAGGTGCGCGCCCAGCAGCACCCACTCTTCGGGATGCTCGCTGCCCTCCAGCACCGCCACCACGTTGGCGGTGGGCGTGACCCCGCCGATCTTGTTGGGGATGGAGATCTGGGCCTCGACCGGCCCCTGGGCCAGCAGGCGGGCGAGGCGCAGGCCGTCCTCCCGCGCCAGCAGCAGCATGGGCAGCGGGGCGATGCGCCCGTCGAAGCTGCTGATGTGGCGGTAGAGCAGGTCGTGCTCGCGGGTGGAGAGGAAGGCGATGGCCGCCGCCCTGCCCGCCAGCGCGTTCTGCACGACGGCGGGAGTGCGCAGGTACTCGGCGAACAGGTCGTCCCAGGTCTTCATGGTTTCGGAGTGCACCAGCAGCACTGCGCCCGCGAGGTCGCCGGCCCTGGCGAAGTCCTCGGCGGTGCCGTTGCCCACATCCACGAAGCGCAGCTTGCGCGCCGCCATGGCCGGGGCCCAGGCCAGCGAGACGGCGCGCACCCGGAAGCGGTCGGGAGCGACCACCTCCACCCGGGTCTCGCCCTCGGCCCAGGAAGTGGGCAGGGTGAACAGCTCGGTGGTGACCTTGTCGGCGCCGGCGGCCTGGAAGGCGTCCACGCCCCAACCCACGGCGCGGTTCATGGCGGGCGTCCCCGGAACCCGCCCCCCGATCTGGTCGGTCAGGACCTCCAGGTTCTGTTCCAGCAGCGAGGGCTGCTGCGCGGCCTCGATCACGCGCCCCAGCGTGGCCGGGTCCTGGGCGGAGAGAGGAAGGACACAGAGCAACAATAGGGCAAACACGGAGAGCGAGCGCCTCATGGCGGGGCATTATAGCCGTTGACGCAGGCCTTCGCCGGGCCATAAGGCTCCCTCGCTGCGCTCGGGATGTCCTATAGGAAGCGGCCCTACGTGACGGCTGAGGGCCGACCGCTGACGGCTATCGCGCATCCAGCAGCGCCACCGTCTCGAGCACCACGTCGCCGACGATGCCCAGGCTGCGGGCACTGAGCTTGTCCATGGTGTCCTGCCGGGTGTGCCAGAAGACGTTGCCGTAGCCGTAATCGAAATCGATGAGGTCGGCGACGGGGATGCCCGCGCGCGCCATGGGCAGGTGGTCGTCCTCCATGGCGGTGGTGCGGGCGTAAAAGTGCGACTGGT
>DATIWW010000081.1:0-9092 GCA_035519175.1 Terriglobales bacterium | reverse complement strand
TGGTCGACACATCCCAGGCGCGGAACGAATCGCCCGGGTTCTCGGTGAAGTAGGGCGTGCCCGAAGCCGCGGTCGCTCCGTTGATGGGCGGCAGCAGCACCAGGTAGCGGCCGGGATTGTCGATGGCGCCCCCGCCGATGGTCAGGCCGAACAGGTCCCGGTGCAGCCACAGCCGGTTATAGAACATGAACCCCATGAAGGTCTGCCGCGGGATCCCCGGCTTGTGCCCGAAGCAGGCGACCCCCCCGCCGCTCTCGCAGCCGAGGTCAATGGTCAGCGAGGCCGCCGCCTTGCTCACCCAGGAGGCCCCGGGATTTTCGTAATACTTGTACTGGATGCTGTCGTCGGTGTGGAAGCGGGTGCGTCCGGTCACGCCCAGAGCGTCCCGGCCGAGCATGTACTGGTTGCCCAGGATCGACCAGTTCTTGGTCGGACGGTACAGGATCTGCATCCCGATGCCCGGGCGCTTGTTGAATTTGCCGTAGGACTGCCAGCCGTTGGTGAACCAGGGTTCGATCTTCAGTTTGTCCGTGGGATAGATCTGCACCCGCACGCCGTTGAAGAACCAGGGTGTGTTGGACGAGACGTAGGACGGCTGGTAGGCCCAGTTGTCGAAGTTGTAGTAGCTGAACAGGCCCACGTAGGACATGAAGATGCCGGCGTCCACATTGATGCCGTGCAGGGCGTCGAAATGGTAGCCGCCGTAAGCCTCCGAGACGTAGCGGTAGGCGTCGGCCAGGTCCCACTGCCCGCGCGCGGGGCTGGCATCGTTGCGCGGCGTCGTCACCGAATACATGCCGAACTGGGTCATCAGGCGGGCGCGCACGTGGTCGTAATGGAAGTCACCGCCCACGCCCAGTTGCGTGACCTGCACCTCGTTGGCGCGGAAGACCTCGCTGGAGCCGCCGATGGTGTTGTCGCTGGGATGGTTGAAGTCGTAGATGTAGTCGGCGTCGGCGCGGATCTCGGGGGTGAAGAACTTGGTGTCAAAGGGCACTTCCTTGATGCGCGGGTTGCCGTTCAGCCAACTCCAGTCGGCCCAGGCAAAGGGCTCCGACTTGGCGGGCTTGGCGGAGCTCGCCGGTGCACCCGGCTGGCTGCCCTCCTGCGGGGTCACCGCTGCCGTCGCGCTGGTGGAGTACGAGGGAGACGCGAGCGCCGTCGTCGCGGAGCCACTGGCGGCGCCTCCGGACTGCCGCTGCAGTTGGGCCTCCAGTTCCTGGATGCGGGCGCGCATCTGCTCGAGTTCCTTGAGGATCTCGGCGTGGTCGCGGGCGGCGGCATCCGAGCTGGTCTTCACTTCGGAGCCGCCGGGCGCAGCCCCGGCAGTCATGCTCTCTCCCTGGCCCGCGCTCTGGGCCCAGGCAGTCCCCTGGGTCGCGATCAAGCCGCATGCGGCGAGAAGCATCGCCCCGCACACCGCCGCGAACCTGTTCTCACGTTTTCCCGATTTCATAGTGCGTCCGAACCTTTCCAGTCCTGCGCGTCGGCGCGCGAAGATCTCGTTGGAGTGTCGTGATCGATAGCTAGGAAGCGGGGCCCTCTTCACCTTTCACGGCGGACATGATGCGTTGCCGCTGCGAGCAGGCCAGCAGTAGAAGTCCGGCGATGACGATTCCTTCCATGCAGACGATTCCTTCACGTCGCGCGGGGAGCGAAGCGGTAAAAGACCCAGGGCTCGGTCCGGATGTAATGCGTTCCGTCGTCCGCCACGCCCAGCTTATTGCGCAGGCTCAGCAGCACGCGCAGGAACCCGGCGTGCTGCGTCTGCTGCCCGCCCCAGCGCGTGCGCAACTGCGTGCGCGGGGTCACCACCCTCTTGGGGTGCCCCAACAGGAATACCAGCAGGTCGAACTCTTCCGGACTCAGGCGCACCTCGTGGTCACGAACGGTCACCCGATGGCTCTCCAGATCGATGCGGAAGTCGCCGGTCTGGACGAGCTCACTCTGTTTGCGCTGGGTCGTGGCGCGCAGAAGCCGGCCCAGATACTTCCCCAGCTCCCGCAAACCCAGGGACCGGGTCATGGCATCCCCCGGCGCTGGATCTTGCCCAGCGCAGACTTGCGGTCGGCGACGGAGCGCTGCCTTTCCCCGAGCAATCCGAAGAGAAACCAGCCCATGAAGACCAACGCGAGCACCATGATCGAGATCAGAACGATCGACGTCAGGAAGGAATTCATGGTTGTACCGCTGTCCCGCGAAGAGGTGCTTGCCTCGCCTCACGGAGCATCTCCTGCTCGTATTGCAGCCGAAGCGCAGTAAAGGTGGGGTAAGGACTCTGTAAAGAATTCGTAAAGACGGGCCGGGCGCGCAACGCTTGCCGTCTCGCATCTTCCTTGCCGGGGTTATACTTCCCGCGCCAAGGACGGGGAAAGCGGGACTTCCTGCCTTTTTCGGGCGGCCGTCGTGGAGGAGACTTTCTGACAACGGGTCGCGTATCTCTGCGTCGCGCCATGTACAGTCTGCGCGGCGGGTTCCTGGTCCGCCCGCTGACCATCGCCTTGGCCCTGGGCTGCACCGGCGCCCTGTTGTCGGAGTTGGAAGAGTCCTTTCCCGCCCTCAGCGACTGGGTCCCGCACGCGCTCTTCCCCTCGCATGCCGATCCGCAGGTGGCGCAGGTGATCCTCGGAGGCATCGCCGCCTCCATCATGACGGTGGTTTCAATCGTCTTCGCCATCCTGCTGATGACGCTGACGCTGGCCTCCATGCAGTTCTCCCCGCGTATCATCGTCAGCTTCACCCGGGACCGCGTGACGCAGTGGACGCTGGGCATATTTCTGGGGACTTTTTCCTACTGCATGGCGGCCCTGCCGGCGGCGCGCCAGCATCCCCAGCCTTTCGCGCCCGTGGCCACGGTCTTGGGGGCCATGCTGCTGGTGCTGGCCTGCGTCGGCTGGTTACTCTTCTTCATCCATCACATCTCGCACGCCATCAGCGTCAACCACATCCTGGATCGGATCGCCTCGGAGACCGAGACCATCATCGACGAGCTGATGCCATCGCCGCACCAGGTGGGCCGGCGGGCGGAGGTCGGTTCCGCCCAGCGCCCCTCGTGGCAAGCCGAGATTCCCAGCACAAGCTCCGGCTACGTCCGCTTCGTCGACCTCCAGCGGCTCCTGGGTCTGGCCAAGGCCTATCGGATGGAAGTGCTGGTGCTGCGCCGAGTCGGCCAATTCGTCCCGGCCGGCGTCCCGCTGCTGAAGGTCTCGAAGGAAAGCCGCTTGTCTCCAGAGAACCGGGCGGAGTTCCTCAGCGCCTTCGACCTCGGGCCCGCAAGAACCTTGCAGCAGGATGTGGAGTTTGGCGTCCTGCAGATCGTGGACATCGCCTTGAAGGCCATCTCGCCGGCGGTCAACGATCCGAGCACGGCCATCACCTGCGTGGACCAGTTGAGCCGGGTCCTGGTCCGCTTTGCCGCGCGCGAGCCACCCGAGCCGGTGCTTTACGATCCACCCGGAGTCAGCCGCGTCACCCTGCAGTGGCCGACCTTCGACCGGCTGGTGGACGCCGCCTTCGAGCAGATCCGCCTGTACGCGCAAACCGATGTCGCGGTCAGCCTGAGGATGCTGCGCGCTCTGGATGACATCGCCGGAACGACCCCGGACCGCTCCTACCATGAAGTCCTGCTGGACCTGGGACGCCGCATCGTCTCCGGCTGCGCCGCGAAGCTCACCGACCGGGAGCTGCGCGAGATGCGGGTCCGCCTCGCCGCGCTGGAGCGGTTTCCGGCGGCTCCGCAACTGCAAGGAACGCGGGAGAGCCCCGGCGCCCAGTCTTGAGCGGGCGAAGTCGCACGGCGCTCTTCAGGGGTGGCCTCCGGGCTGGAAGCGGTAGCCCACCCAGGGCTCGGTGAGGAGGTAGCGGGGGTTGGCAGGATCGGGCTCGACCTTGCGCCGCAACTGCCCCACGAAGACGCGCAGGTACTCGGGCTGTTCTACGCTGTTCGGGCCCCACACCGCAGCCAGCAGGGCGCGGTGGGTCACCACCTTGCCGGGGTGGCGGGCCAGGTGGACCAGCAGGTCGAACTCCTTGGGCGTGAGCCGCACCGGGCGCTTGCGCACCGTGACGGTGTGGGCGTCGAGATCGATGCGGAAGTCGCCCGCCTGGACCACGCCGCCCGCGGCCTCTTCCTCCGCCGGGGCGCGGCGGAAGCTCGCCCGCACCCGCGCCAGCAGTTCGTTCATCCCGAAGGGCTTGGTGACGTAATCGTCGGCGCCGGCATCCAGCGCCTGCACCTTGGTGCGCTCCTCGCCGCGCACCGAGAGCACCAGGATGGGCATCTGCGACTTGGCGCGCAGGCGCCGGCAGAGCTCCAGCCCGTCCATGCGCGGCATGGAGAGGTCGGTGATGACCAGGTCCGGGTTCCAGTCCTTCAGGATCTCCAGCGCGGCCTCGCCGTCGTTGGCCACGCGGATGTCGTAGCCCTGGGAGGAGAGGCTGGTGCGCAGCACGCGCGTGATCTGGGGCTCGTCGTCCACCACCAGGATGCGCCGGGGCTCGCTCATCGAGCGCTCACTTGGGTTCCTGGGTGACGATATGGACGTCCACCGCGGGTGCGTCGCGCAGGAACTTGTGGATGGCGGAGAGGTAGAGGTAGCGGTGCCAGCCCTTGCGGGCGGAGCGGCCGAAGACCACCTGGGTGATGTGCTTGTCGCGCACGAACTCGGCCACCCGCTTGGCGACGTCGCCGCTGTCCAGCCGCACCACCGTCGCGCCCAGGTTCTCGGCGAAGCGGATGTTCTCGGCCAGGGTCTGCCTGTTCTCGTCGCTGGAATCGGCAGCGACGTCCACGTAAACCACGTAGAACTCGGCGTCCAGAGCGTGACTCATGCGGGCGCCGCGCGCGATCAGGTACTGCGCCGCCGGGTTGGAGCTGATGCACACGGCGATGCGCTCGCGCACTCCAGCCTTGCGCTGGTCGTGTTCGCGCTCGATGTAGGACTCCAGGCTGCGGTCCACCGCCGAGGCCACCTGGCGCAGCGCCAGCTCGCGCAGCGCGATCAGGTTGCCGGGGCGGAAGAAGTTGCCCAGCGCGCGCTCGGCCCGCTCTGCAGGGTAGATGTCGCCGCGCTGCATGCGCGTCTGCAGCGCCTGGGGCGTAAGGTCGGCCATGACGATCTCGCCCGCGCGCTGGATCACCCAGTCGGGCACGGTCTCGCGGATGATCACCCCGGTGATGCGCTGCACCAGCGGCGTCAGGCTCTCGATGTGCTGTACGTTCATGGTGGAGAGCACGTCGATCTTGGCGTCCAGCAGCTCGATCACGTCCTGGTAGCGCTTGGGGTGCTTGCTGCCCTCGATGTTGGTGTGCGCCAACTCGTCCACCAGCACCACGTGCGGGCGGCGGGCCAGGATGGCGTCCACGTCCATCTCCTCGAACAGGGTGCCCTTGTACTCGATCTTGCGGCGCGGAACCGTCTCCAGGCGGGCGGCCAGTTCGGCGATGGGCTTGCGCCCGTGGCTCTCGATCACAGCGATGACCACGTCCTCACCGCGGCTGTGGCGGCGGACCGCCTCGCTCAGCATGTTGTAGGTCTTGCCCACGCCCGGGGCGTAGCCGAGGAACAGCTTGAAGACGCCCGCGGTCTTCTCCGGGGCAGCCTCCTCCAGCCATTGCTCGGGACTCTTCTGGGGCATGGCGCCTATTGTCCTTGAGGCCGCTGGAAAAGTCGATTCCAGATACAATGCAGCCGTGCAGCCGACCTTGGCCAGGACGGTGTTCCGCTCCGCGGCGACGGCGGCGGTGGTGGCCGCGGTGAC
Source organism: Terriglobales bacterium (assembly GCA_035519175.1). Lineage (GTDB taxonomy): Bacteria > Acidobacteriota > Terriglobia > Terriglobales > Acidobacteriaceae > DASPRL01. Next base: position 3,332 of record DATIWW010000081.1, on the reverse strand, counting down.
CGCAGTGTACCGCCTCTTGTTCCGCGCCAATCCCACCACCGTCGCGCTCACCTTTCTGCTGGCGATCCTGATCGTGGCCGCCACCTGGGGATTGAAGCCCGCCGTCTTCATGTCGCTGGCGTCCACGCTGGCCTTCAACTATTTCTTCCTGCCGCCGGTGGGCACCCTGACCATCGCCGACCCGCAGAACTGGGTGGCCCTGTCGGCCTTCCTGGTGACCGCCATCATCGCCAGCCAGCTTTCCGAGCGGGCCCGGCGCGAGGCGCTGCAGGCGCACCGGCGCCGCCACGAGGTGGAGCGGCTCTACGCCTTCAGCCAGCGCCTGCTGGTGGCGGAGAACGTGGCGGAGTTGCTGAACGACGTCCCGCAGTACGTGGTGGAGGCATTCGCGGTGCGCGCGGCCGCCGTCTTCGTGGTCGGCCGCCCCGATATTTACCGCTCCGGGCCCGACATCCATGCCATCGACGCCGAGCAGTTGAAAGCGGTGGCCGCCCGCGGCGAACTGGTCGCCGACGCCGGCCGGGACCTCTACTTCGTGCCGCTCAGGCTGGGAGTGCGCACGGTGGGGGCCGTCGGCATCTCCGGCGTGGCGCTCGCGCGCGAGACCCTGGAGGCGGTGGGAAGCCTGGTCGCCATCGCGGTCGAGCGTGCGGGCGCGGTGGAGAAGCTCACCAAGGCCGAGGCCGCCCGCGAGGGCGAGCAACTCCGCTCTGCCCTGCTCGACTCCGTCACCCACGAGTTCCGCACGCCGCTGACCGCCATCAAGGCCTCGGTGACCAGCCTGCTCACCGACGGCAAGCTGGACGCGGGGCAGCACAAGGAACTGCTCACCGTGATCGACGAGGAGACCGACCGGCTCAATCACCTGGTGGGTGAGGCGGCGGAGATGGCCCGGCTCGACGCCGGCCAGGTCGAGCTCCAGCTCGAACCGCACCCGATCCGCGAAGCGATCGACCGCGCCGTGGAGGAGGCCAAGCAGGCGCTGGCGGGACACCCGCTCCAGATCGACGTACCCTCCGCGCTGCCTCCCGTGCGCATGGATCTGGGCCGCATCAAGGACGTCCTGCTGCAACTGCTGGACAATGCCGGCAAGTACTCGCCCGCGAGCGCGCCCATCCGCATCACCGCGGAGACCAAGGACGGCCGCCTGCTGGTGAGCGTGGCCGACCGCGGCCAGGGCATCGACAGCTTCGAGCAGGCCCTCATCTTCGACAAGTTCTATCGCGGGCGCGACCAGCGCCGGCTGGTGGCCGGCACCGGTATGGGCCTGGCCATCGCCCGCGCCATCGTCGAGGCCCATGGCGGCTCCATCGGCGTGACCAGCCAGCTCGGCCATGGCTCCGTCTTCTGCTTCTCACTGCCGCTGAAGAGCTGACGCTAACCCCAGCCTGCCGTCACCGGGGGCCGTGCGGGAGGTCACTGACGCCGGCAGCCTGCGGCTGGAGGATGCAAGCATGAGCCGGGCTGCTTTGTGGTCGCCGGCGACCCGCATGCCTTGGGCCTTGCGCGCGGCGTTTCTCCTGGTCGGCCTCACCGCCGTGATCGCGCAGATCGTCCTGCTGCGCGAATTGATGGTGGTCTTCTACGGGAATGAGATCTCCCTGGGGTTGATGCTGGCCAGTTGGCTTTTCTGGACGGCCGTGGGCAGCGCCCTGGCAGGACGCCTGGGGGCGCGCGCGGACCCCCACCGCCTGCTGGCCGGGCTGCAGCTGCTGGTTGCGGCCGCGTTCCCGGCCACCATCCTGGCGGTGCGCGCCAGCCGCGGCCTCTTCCATCCCGTACCGGGAGAGGTCCTGGGGCCGGGGACGATGCTGCTCACTTCCTTCCTCGCGCTCAGCATCTTCTGCGCTGTCTCCGGAGGGCTGTTCACGATGGGCAGCCGCCTTTATGCCCACGAAGCCCCAGCACCCACAGCCACGGCCACCGGCATGATGTACCTGCTGGAGGCGGCGGGCTCGGGCCTGGGAGGCATCCTGGCCAGCCTGCTGCTGATCCGCTTTCTAGGACCTTTTCAGGTCGCGGCCATCGTGGCTCTGCTCAACTCCCTGAGCGCAGGAATGCTCACGGTGCGGAGGTCCGGGCCCCGGCGCGTCCTGCTGACCGCGCTAGTTGTCGCGTTGGTCTCGGTCGTCTTGCCTTTCGGGGCGCCCAGATTGGAATCACTCTCACGGGCCCGCCTATGGCGGGGCTTCGACGTGCTGGGGACGCGCAACTCCGTCTATGGGAACCTGGTCGTGGCCGGCGACGAGGGCAGCCGCAGCCTTTTCGAGAACGGCCTGATCGTATTCAGCGCTCCTGACCCGGAGTCGGCCGAAGAGTCGGTCCACTTTGCGCTGCTGGAGCACCCCGCGCCCCGCAGCTTGCTGTTGATCGGCGGCGGCGTGAATGGCAGCCTCGCCCAGGCCCTGCAGCATCCCAGCCTGGAGCGCGTCGACTATGTCGAGCTGGATCCCGCAGTCCTCGACCTGGCGCGAGAGTTCTTCCCGGCCGGATGGGAGCCCATCCGCGCCGACGCGCGCGTACACGTGCACCATCTCGACGGCCGGCTGTTCCTGAAGACCACGGAGCGGCGCTTCGACGTGATCGTGGTCAACCTGCCCGACCCGCAGACCGCGCAGCTCAACCGCTTCTACACGGCGGAGTTCTTCCGCGAGGCAGCCGCGCGACTCGAGCCCGGCGGCGTCTTCTCCTTCCAGCTCAAGGCTTCGGAGGAGTACCTGAACCCGGAGCGCGCCGCCTTCCTGCGCTGCATCCGCAAGACCCTGGCCGCCGCCTTCCCTGAGGTGGCTGTTCTTCCCGGCGAGACGGCGCACTTCCTGGCCGCCAACCGCGCGAACGTCCTCACCACCGATCCGGCGCAGATATTGGCGCGGCTGCGAGCCCGCCATCTCCAGACCTTCTACGTGCGCGAGTACTACCTGCCCTTTCGCATGTCGGCGGAGCGCACGCAGGATCTGGAGGAAACACTCCGCCCTCGCCCCGAGACCCCCATGAACCGCGACTTCGCGCCCATCGCTTACTACTTCGACGTGGCTTTGTGGAGCACGCAGTTCCATCCAGCTTCCCGGCGCTGGTTCCACGCGGTGGCCGGTATTGGCTTTGAATGGGTGCTGGCCGGCGGCGTCCTGCTTCTGCTCCTGCTGGCGGTGGGGCTGGGAGCAATCTCAAGGGGACACCGGCGACAGGCCTGTGCCGGCTTCTGCATGGCCGCCATGGGTTTCACCCTGATCGCGCTTGAGATCCTGCTTCTGCTTGGGTTCCAGGCGGTGTACGGCTACGTCTACCACCAGCTCGCCATCGTGATCGCCGCCTTCATGGTGGGCATGGCCTTG
>DATIWW010000080.1:0-5930 GCA_035519175.1 Terriglobales bacterium | reverse complement strand
CCAGCCCATCGAGATCGCGGGGCGCAACCGCATGTGGCGGGAGCTGTGCGAAGACATGATCCGCAACGACCCGGCGTGGCAGAACGGCGAGTACCAACAGGAGCCGCCCAACCTGGCGCTGCTGGGCGAGATGTTCGCGGTCGCGGTAGCCGGGCCGTCGGATGCGCAGAAGCGCGCCCCTACCCACGATGCCGCCGACCACCTGCTGCAGCAGGTGGGATCGCGCTACAGCTCCGCCATGGACGCCAACGACATCCTGTACGCGCTGGAGGCTTCGCATGACTACAACCCCTGGCCGCGGCTGGAGGCCATCCGCGCCAGGCTGGTGGCGGTCAACGCGGAGGATGACTTCATCAACCCGCCCGAGTTAGGCGTCATGCCGGAGGCCATGAAGCGGGTCGCGCACGGCCAGTACGTGCTGCTCAAAGTCGCCGACGGCGCCCATGGGCACGGGACCTCGGGAGAGACAAAGATGTGGGCGCCGGTGCTGCGAGTACTTCTGGGAGAGAAGTAGGCAGGGGGCGGAAGGCAAAAGGAAAAAGACAACGGGAAGTAAAGAAGCAGGCCCGGCACAAGGCCGGGCCTGCTAACTTCTGCTAACTTTCAACTGCTAGCCGCCAACGACTGGGCTCAGGAGCGGTTGCTGGAGCGGCCGCTGGAGGGCGGCAGCTCGAGCGGCTGGCGCAGGCGGAAGGTCACCGCGGACTCCGCCGCCACCGTGACCTGCTTCCTGCCGGTCAAGGCGGCAACGCCCAGTCCGGCGCCGGCGCCCACCGGCCCGCCGATCAGCGCGCCCTTGCCGCCGGCGGCCAGCGCTCCGATCAGCGCCCCGGCGCCACCGCCACCTCCGATCCATCCGAGGTTGCGCACCTTGTGGCTGCCGCTGACCCGGCCCACGGTGTTGGTGCGCAGCTCATAGCTCTCCTGATCCAGGCGCAAGCTGTCCAGAGTGAGCTCCAGGCTGGCGCGGCCACGCAGCCGGCCCGAGGGATGGGCGTACACCACCCGGCCCGCCACCGGCGTGCCGCTGGGGATGACCACCTGGTTGTCCACCACCACGGGGGAGAGCACGGTCGCCTCGAAGGGCTCGCCCGCGTAGCTGGAGCGCGTAGACAAGCTCTGATCCAGCTTGACCACCAGCGCCGTCCCTTCCGGTACGGTCACCAGGTCAGGCTTGGCGGCCTTCACCGCCCGGTTGACCAGGGTGCTGCCCGAGAAGGTCATGGCCACGGCCAGTGGAATGGCCAGAAGGACGTACTTCATTTTGTTCCACAGCATTTCGGTACCTCCTAGAGTGGCTCCTTAGTTGGATGGCTAGAGCGGGGGCAGGGATGTCAGGCTAACCGATTGCATATACAAGACTTAGCGCAGATATCGGGGACGAGCCCCGGCCCGTCGCCTGCCCGCTTTCAGGCCGCCGTGGCTTCGTCCTGGGGCGGGCCGATGCGCTGCTGAGCGCGGGCGCGCAGCCACTCGGCCAGGGCGGGATTCTGTGCCAGGTGGGCGCTGAACTCGCGGGCCGAGAGGCGCCGCCATTCACCGCCCTCGATCACGCGCACTTCGATGTGCCCGTGGTGGATGCGGTAATCGGCGACGGGATGGCCCTGGAGCGATTCGATGTGAAGCTGGTTTGGGATCATGTCTAGGGCTCCAAGAGAACGTTGAGAAGCCTGGCAGGGACTTCTTCTGAGGCGCGCCAGGCTCGGCGTCGCCGGGGTGATCGGCGAGAAACGCCAGACTGTTGGAGGAGCAACTTCGCGGCCACGGCGAAGGCGCGTAAGTGCCTGATCCGGCAGGGGGGTGGAAGAGGGGCGGCAAGCAGAATCTTCACCCAGCAGGGAATCCCTGCACGGTACGACGAGAGGTGGTCGTGGCAACGGATTCCTGGAGTTTGGAGTGAGGAGTTCGGAGTTAGCAGATTGGGTGCCGGGTGCGACCGCGCTTGGACAAAATCGGAACTCTCCTGTATGATGTCCTTGCGTTCGATCGAAGCGGTTGTGAGCGGTATCCGCGTTAAGCGTTGCCTGCCTCTGCAGTATCCTCCGGTTCATTCAGCGCTATCTCAAGAAAAAGGAATGTGTGCAACACAATGGAACAAGGAACAGTGAAGTGGTTTAACGACGCCAAGGGCTACGGCTTCATCACCCGTCAGAACGGTGAGGATGTCTTCGTGCATTTCTCCGCCATCCAGGCGGAGGGCTTCCGCAGCCTGCAGGAAGGCCAGGCCGTGCAGTTCAACGTCGTGAAGGGACCCAAGGGCTGGCAGGCAGAGAACGTACAGCCTCTCTAAAGAGTTCCCCGCTTCTGAAAGGCACCGAGGGCGGCGCAAGCCGCCCTCTTTTTTGTAGCGAGCAGTTAGGAGTTCGCGATCAGGACCCGGGGCGAGGAAACGTGAACGGCAAGATCAGGAATATCGCCATCATCGCGCACGTGGACCACGGCAAGACCACGCTGGTGGACGGCATGCTGCGCCAGAGCGGCACCTTCCGCGCCAACGAGGCGCTGGTGGAGCGGGTGATGGACTCCAACGAGCTGGAGCGCGAGCGCGGCATCACCATCCTGGCCAAGAACACCGCCGTGGTCTACCACGACGTAAAGATCAACATCGTGGACACCCCCGGGCACAGCGACTTCGGGGGCGAGGTGGAGCGCGCGCTGAAGATGGTGGACGGGGTCATGCTGCTGGTGGACGCCAGCGAAGGCCCGCTGCCGCAGACCCGCTACGTGCTCTCCAAAGCGCTGGAGGCGGGGCTGCCGCCCATCCTGGTGATCAACAAGATCGACCGCGCCGACGCCCGCGCCCAGGAGGTGCTGAACGAGGTCTACGACCTGTTCATCGACCTGGATGCGAAGGAAGACCAGCTCGACTTCCCCGTGCTCTACACCAACGCCAAGACGGGGACGGCGAGCGCCGACCCGGCGCAGCCGGGTACCGACCTGCGCCCGCTCTTCGAAGCCATCCTGAAGACCATCCCGCCGCCCGCGGGTGACGCGGCGGGACCGCTGCAGGTGCTGGTGGCCAACCTCGACTACAGCGACTACCTGGGACGGCTGGCCATCGCGCGCGTCTTCAACGGCACCCTGCGCACCGGCGAGGAAGTGGGCATCGCCAAGCTCGACGGGCGGCTGGAGAAGGTGAAGATCACCAAGCTCTTCAGCTTCCGCGGGCTCAAGCGCGAGGATATCGAGGAGACCACGCTGGGCGACATCGTGGCCGTGGCGGGCGTCGCCGGCATCACCATCGGCGAGACCATCACCGGGGCGGAAGAGCCGGCGCCGCTCGCGCCCATCACCATCGACGAGCCCACGCTGGCCATGCTGTTCACGGTGAACACCTCGCCCTTCGCCGGGCGCGAGGGCAGCTACGTCACCTCCCGCAACCTGCACGAGCGCCTGGAGAAGGAGCTGCTCACCAACGTCTCCATCCGGGTGGAGGAGACCGGCAACAAGGATTCCTGGAAGGTGATGGGGCGGGGCGAACTGCAGCTCGCCATCCTCATCGAGATGATGCGGCGCGAGGGCTTCGAATTGATGGTGGGCAAGCCCGAGATCGTCACCAAGCGGGTGGACGGCAAGCTGCAGGAGCCGGTGGAGCGGCTGACCATCGACATCCCGGAGAACTTCGTGGGGGTGGTGATCGAGAAGCTGGGCGGGCGCAAGGGCGAGATGCTGAAGATGCACAACCACGGCTACGGGCGGGTGCGGCTGGAGTTCCGCATCCCCAGCCGCGGGCTGATCGGGCTGCGCTCGGAACTGCTCACCGACACGCGCGGCACCATGGTGATGAATGCCCTCTTCGACGGCTACATCGCCTGGCAGGGAGAGATCCCGCACCGGCCCACCGGCGCGCTGGTGGCCGACCGCCCGGGCACCACCACCGCCTACGCGCTGTGGGGACTGCAGGAGCGCGGCGAATTGTTCGCGGGGCCGGGCGTGGAAGTGTACGAGGGCATGATCATCGGCGAGAACGCCCGCGACAACGACTTGGACGTGAACGCGGTGCGGGAGAAAAAGCTGACCAACATGCGGGCCTCCACCGCCGACGAGGCCATCCGCCTGGTTCCCTTCCGGGCGCTGAACCTGGAGCAGGCCATCGAGTTCATCGCCGAGGACGAGTTCGTGGAGGTGACGCCCAAGTCGCTGCGCTTGCGCAAGAAGGTGCTGCAGTCCAACCGGCGGCCGCGCAAGAACCAGGTGCCGGCGGGAGTGGAGAAGGCATAGGCGCGGAGCGCCTCCCTTCCGCGCTCTTTCGCAGGGCCGCGGTTGCGGGCGCTTCAGCAGGAGTCACGGCGGAAATAGATCCAGAACTGGACCTGGGTGGAAACGGGCTCGCGGCCCTTGCGGGCAGGCTCAAAACGCCACTTGCTGATGAGGTCGGCGGCGCGGTCGTCCAGGCCCAGGCCGAAGGGGTCGGTGATCAGCAGGGCGCGCAGGCTTCCGTCGGGGCCGACCACGCCCGCCAGGCCCACCTCGCCCTCGATCTGGCTGCAGACCGCGATGGGAGCGTCGAGGGAGTCGCCGCGCCCGATCACCCGCGGCCAGGAGACGTCGCCACGCCCGGCGGTGTACAGGGTCTCTCCAGGCAGGAAGTCGGCGAAAGCGAATTCCACCGACTGCCACTGGTTGGTGAGCACGAACCTCCAGTAGGAGGGGGTGAAGTCGGCGAGCCGCTCGTCGCTGCGCAGGAAGGCGCGGGCCAACTGGCGCAGGGCGCCGGCGCGGGTGCGCGGCCGCTCCGGCCACTGCACCTCCACCGTGACCGGGCCGGCGTTGTGGTGGCGCAGGTTGCCCGACGACCCGAAGAGGAAGTGCTGGCGGCGGCCGCGCAGCACGATGGCGTCGCGGGTGAGGGAGAGGTCCTGCACGCGGATCTGGGCGTCGGTAGTCCAGGCGCCCACCGGCCCCGCATCCAACGGCAGGCCCAAGGAGTCGAAGCGCAGCCGCTCCCCGGAATAGAAGGTGCGCAGGGTCACCATCTGGTCGGCAAACATCTGCCGCAACTGCGCTTCCAGCGCCGAGTCCTGGCCCCAGGCGGGCAGGGGCAGAAGCAGCAGGATGAGGGCCAGCAGCCGGGGCATGGACCTATTCTATCGGGCGGGGGGCAGGAAGCAGGGGGCAGGCGGCAGGGGCGTTCGTGTAACTTATGGACGCGCGGGGCATCCCATAAGCATCCAATCCAGGGACGCAGGGCAGACGTTCTTCCCACGAGGCAAGCGAGCATGCTGATCAAGAAAGCGGCAGACATCCTGTCATCCGAGATCACGCCCCAGAGCATCTACCTGAACCGGCGGAAGTTCCTGACGGGGGCGGCGGCGGTGGGAGCGCTGGCCGTCGGCGGAGTGAAGCTCGCCGAGATGCTGCAGCCGGACCAGGGCGCGGCGGCCGCGGCCGCCAGGATCGATGGCATCCAGAAGAGCGCCTTCTCCACCGATGAGAAGCCCACCCCCTTCAAGGACATCACCAACTACAACAATTACTACGAGTTCTCTACCGACAAGTACGAGCCGGCGGGGCTGGCGGCGGCCTTCCACCCGCGTCCCTGGACGGTGAAGGTGGAGGGCCTGGTGAAGAAGCCGCAGAGCTACGACCTGGACACCATCCTGAAGATGGCGCCGCCGGAGGAGCGCATCTACCGCCACCGCTGCGTGGAGGGGTGGTCCATGGTGATCCCCTGGGTGGGCTTCCCCCTGGGCGCCTTCCTCAAGCAGGTGGAGCCGCTGGGCAAGGCCCAGTACGTGGCCTTCGAGACCGTCTACCGGCCCAACGAGATGCCGGGGCAGCGCTCCGACGTGCTGGCGTGGCCCTACGCCGACGGGCTGCGGCTGGACGAAGCCATGCACCCGCTGGCTCTGTTGTGCGTGGGTATGTACGGCGAGACGCTGCCGCCGCAGGACGGAGCACCCGTGCGGCTCGTGGTGCCGTGGAAGTAC
>DATIWW010000079.1:0-20062 GCA_035519175.1 Terriglobales bacterium | reverse complement strand
CGGCAAGGAAGAAGCGACACCGCGGGAGCTTCGCGCGCTCGCCGGCCTGCAATTGCTGGCGGCGCTGGCCCCACTGTTGCTGTGCGGGTTGATGCCGCTACTGGCGGGAGTGGCCAGCCCCTTGGGACTTTTTCTGGTGGGCCAGCTCTTGTTCCCCATGCTGGCGCTGCTCGCCGGGCTGCTGGGCGGTTACCAGTTCCTGCTGGCCAGCCGGGTCTTCTTCGGGGGAAACCAGCCGGCGCGCAGCCCGGGAGCGCTCTACGCGCTCGATCTCGCCGGCTCCTGTCTGGGCGCGGTCGCGCTCAGCCTGTATTTCCTCCCGGTCTTCGGATTCCTGCGGACGGCCGCGCTTATCGCGGTGTTGAATCTCTTCCCGGCGGCGTTGGCTGCTCGGGCCGGCCGGGAAAAGGAGGCTGGGGCGTAAAGGCCTCCGGGGCTTTCGGCTCGGCGAACACCAGGGCGGTGAACGCGAAAAGATCGGCGTCCTCATCCTTCCAGGTGCGCGGCGGCAACCCGGCCTTCACGCCGACCTGCTCCAGGAAGGTGTTCCGGTCCCAGTTCTCGTCGCGGGCGACCTGCGGCAGCAGGATGCCGTCCTGGCCGCCCTTGAGGATCATCAGCCCGTCGCGGCCCACCTTGATCTGCTTGACGTCGAGCACCTGGCGGAAGGGAGAGATCACGGAGACCTCGTATTCCAGCGACCCCAGTTCGCCCGAGGTGACGGGCGGGAAGCGGCTGTCGCGCAGGGCGGCGAACGCGGCCACGTCGCGCACGGTGAGGTAGAGCGGTTTCACCGCCGAGACATAGCCGATACACCCGCGGAGTTCGCTTTTTTCGCGCAGGGTGACGAAGGCGCCGCGCTCCTGAAGCAGCGCGGCGGAGGCAGGCACCGGCGGCTCGTAGAGCTTCCTGGTCCGCACCGCCGTCTCCGCCGAGAGGCGAGCGATGCGCAGCAATTCCTGCTTGTCGCGGTCGCTGAGCGAGAAAAGCGCGCCGGTTGGACTTCCGGAGCGCGGCGCGCGCAACAGTGCCACCGCACCATAGCCTACGACGCGGCTGCGGTCGCCGGTGACGTCGCCGGTGTTGGCGTACTTCAGTACCCTGGCCTGGTTGGCGCCCAGCCGCTGCGCGGCGATCATGGCCGCCACGATGGGCGCGCCCCCGCAGGCTTCCCACACGCCTGCCTGGAAGTTGCGCGACAGGCTGAGCGTGTCCCAGTCCTCGATCGCCTGCAGAGTGTGGTGGTCGATGCGGCTGACCTCGTCGGCGCTGCGGTAATGCGTGAGGTCGGAGCTGGCCACGATCAGCGTGTCCGTCCCCGGGATCAGCTTGGCCAGGGCCACGCCCAGGGCGCGGCTGCTCTCCCAGCTCTGGTTCCCCATCACGATGGGTACCAGCTTGAACTGCCCCAGCGTGCGCTGCAGGAAAGGCAACTGGACCTCGAGCGCGTGCTCGCCTTGCGGACCCGCGGGCGTGTGCCCGCGCTGCGAGAGCTGGATGCCCGGGGCCAGGCTCGCCAGCTTGGCGGCGAAGGCCTTGTCCACCGGGATGGCGCCCAGCGGCGTGACGTAGCTGTCGCCGTCATAGACGGAGGTGAAGTCGAACGCCTCGAAGTGGGAGGGCGCGATCACCACCACACGCTCGAACTTCCGCCCCTTGAGCAGGGCGTAGCTGTGCGCCGCCACCGCGCCCGAGTACTGGTAGCCGGCGTGGGGCGCGATCAGCGCCACCACCGGCTGCTGGGTCGTGGGCGCGCCCGCGCTCGCCAGCAAGCCGTCGATCATCTTCTCCAGTTCCTTGGGGTCGGCGGGATAGAAGTTGCCGGCCACCGCCGGCTGGCGCACCTCTTCTTTGTCGGCTGGGCGCAGCGAGGATGGCACCAGCAGCAGGGCCCCCGCTACCAGGCCGGCCGCCAGCAGGAGAAGAGGCTTGCTCTTGCGCCCGCTGTCCATGGTTCCCCTCAGGGCAATTCTATGCCTTCCAGACCCCGGGTACAGCCTGTCCACACTGTTTGCACTTGCCGTTCTTCAGGTGCATGTGGGCGATGGTGAACCCGGCGCGCTCGATGAGCAGGGCGTGGCACTTGGGGCAGTAGGTGTTTTCGCCCGGATGCCCGGGAACGTTGCCGACGTACACGTACTGCAGACCCTCAGCGTCTGCGATGGCTTTGGCGCGCTCCAGGGTCTCCACCGGCGTGGGCGGCAGGTTGGTGAGCAGGTACTGGGGATAGAAGCGCGTGAAATGGACGGGGACGTCGCTGCCCAGGTTGGCCTTGATCCAGCGTGCGACCCCGCGGAACTCGGCTTCGCCGTCATTGAGCGTGGGCACCACCAGGTAGACGATCTCCATCCACCTGGCATGGCGGCGCACCGTGACCAGCGTCTCCAGCACCGGCTGCAGCGCGCCTCGCACCACCTCGCGGTAGTACTGTTCGGAAAAGGACTTCAGGTCGATCTTGATGGCGTCCACGCGTTCGCACAGGCGGAGCAGCGGCTCCTGCTGGATGAAGCCGTTGCTCACCACCACGCTGCGCAGGTCCTGGGCGCGCCCGGCCTCGGCCGCGTCCAGCACATACTCCGAGAAGACCACGGGCTCGCTGTAGGTGTAAGCCAGAATGGGACACTCGTTCTGCTTCGCCGCCTGCGCCAGTTCCTTGGGCGGAAGATCGATGGCGCGCAACTGCTCGGGGCGGGCCTGCGAGATCTCCCAGTTCTGGCAGAACTTGCAGTTCACGTTGCAGCCGCCGGTGGCGATGGAGAAGGCCAGGGCGCCCGGCAAAAAGTGGAAGAAGGGCTTCTTCTCGATGGGGTCCACGTGCGCCGCCACCACCCGCGAGTGCACCAGGGTGTAGTAGGTGCCCTGGCGGTTCTCGCGCACGCGGCAGAAGCCGCGCTCGCCCTCCGCCACCACGCACTCGCGCGGGCATAGCTTGCACTGCACCGCGCGCTCCGGCAGCTTCTGGTAGAAGCCGGCCTCGCGGACGAAGCGGGAGTCGTCGGTCGAGGCCGCGAACAGCGGCTCGGCTCGGAGGCAGCGCGCCACGGCAAGGCCGGCGCAGGCGGCCGCGGCGGCGTGCAGGAAAGTGCGGCGGTCGACTCCTTCGGCCGCGCCACCCCGCGCGAGCAGCGCGCCGTACGCTTCCACGTCCTGTGCGCCGATGGGCAACTCATCGCACATGGCCGGGCCTCGCTTCCTCTTTCCTGCTTATCACATCGGGGTGTGCCACTTCAGTGATGTAGGCCGCTCCCCGCGGTGATGGAGTTCCGCTTGTATATAATCGCGTCCGCCCTGCTTCCCGGCCACAGGAGACGCTCATGACCTTCCAGTTCAGCGACGAGAGCAAAGAGTTGCAGCGCCGCCTGCTCGCCTTCATGGACGAGCACATCTATCCCAACGAGCGCCGCTTCGAGGAAGAATGCGAGCGCGGCGGCTGGCAGCCCACCCGCGTGATCGAGGAGCTGAAGCCCAAGGCGCGCGCCGCCGGCCTGTGGAACCTCTTCCTGCCGGAGAGCGAGTACGGCGCCGGGCTCACCAACTTCGAGTACGCGCCCCTGTGCGAGATCATGGGCCGCAGCATGCTTGCTCCCGAGGTCTTCAACTGCTCCGCGCCCGACACCGGCAACATGGAGGTCCTGGTCCGCTACGGCACGCCCGAGCAGAAGGAGCGCTGGCTCAAGCCGCTCTTGAACGGAGAGATCCGCTCCTGCTTCGCCATGACCGAGCCCGCGGTGGCTTCCTCCGACGCCACCAACATCGAGGCACGCATCCAGCGCGACGGCGATTCCTACGTGCTCAACGGGCGCAAGTGGTGGGCCTCGGGCGCCGGCGACCCGCGCTGCAAGGTCGCCATCTTCATGGGCAAGACCGACCCCGCCGCCCCGCGCCATCTGCAGCAATCCATGGTGCTGGTGCCCATGGACGCCAAGGGCGTGAAGGTGGAACGCGTGCTCACCGTCTTCGGCTACGACCACGCGCCGCACGGCCACGGCGAGATCAGCTTCAAAGACGTGCGCATCCCGCTCGCAAACATGCTGCTGGGCGAGGGCCGCGGCTTCGAGATCGCGCAGGGACGGCTGGGACCGGGGCGCATCCACCACTGCATGCGGTGCATCGGCGTGGCCGAACGCGCGTTGGAGGTGATGTGCAAGCGCGTGCTCTCGCGCACCGCCTTCGGCAAGACCCTGGCCGACCAGGGCACCATCCGCGCCGACATCGCCCACTCGCGCATGGAGATCGAGCAGGCGCGCCTGCTCACCCTCAAGGCCGCTTCCATGATGGACACGGTGGGCAACAAGGCGGCGCGCGCCGAGATCGCCATGATCAAGGTGGTGGCGCCCAACATGGCGCTGCGCGTGCTCGACCGCGCCATCCAGGCTTGGGGCGGCGCCGGCGTCTGCCAGGACACCTTCCTCCCCGCCGCCTGGGCCAACGTGCGCACCCTGCGCATCGCCGACGGTCCCGACGAAGTCCACACCGACCAGGTCGGCCGGCTGGAATTGAAGAAGTGGATGCCGCCGCGGCCGGCGTCGCCACGCTGAGCGCTAGGGCTTCGGCAGGTTGGCGGCCTGGAACTTGCGCATGCCGCTGAGCCAGCGGTCGTAGTCCCCAGCCTTGCGGCGGAAGAACTCCGCCACCTCCGGGTTGGGCAGGATCAGGAACTTCTCTTCGGCCAGCCCCTTCACCACCTCTTCCGCCACCTGCTCGGGAGTGATGGCGCCCTCGATGAGGAACGAGGCCAGGCCGCCGTCGCCCTTGAGCAGCATGTCGGTGCGCACCCCCAGCGGGCAGACCGCCGAGACCTTGATGCCCTGGTCGCCGTGGGTGATGGAGAGCCACTCCGCCAGGGCGAGTGCCGCGTGCTTGGTGACCGAGTAGGTCGCCGAGCCGATCATGGTTAAGAGTCCCGCCGCCGAAACCGTCTGCAGCAGGTAACCGTCGCCGCGCTGCAGCATCTGCGGCAGCACCGCGCGGGCCGCGTACACGTGCGCCATCACGTTGACCTCCCATTCGCGCTGCCAGCCGGCATCGGAGACCTCGACGCCGCCGCTGGTCCCAGTGCCGGCGTTGGAGCAGAAGAGATCGATGCGGCCGTACTTCGCCGTGACCTGCTCGACCAGGCGGATGATGTCGCTCTCGCGCGCCACGTTGGTTTCGACCGCAAGGCCGCCGACCTCGGCCGCGACCTGCGCCGCTGCCGCGGCCTGCAGGTCGGCCACCACGACGGCTTTGGGCCTCTCGGCGGCGAAACGGCGGCACATAGCCCGCCCGATGCCGTTCGCCCCGCCCGTCACCACGATCACTTTGTCCGCCAGTTGCATGACCGAGCAAACTACTCCGCCGGGCGTTCGACTGCAAGTGCTAGAGTGTTGCGCGCAGTCACAGGGAGACTCCATGCCGCCGCTAGTGCTGGAAACACCGGACCTGCTCAAGGACTACGTGGGGCGCGAACTGGCCGTGACCGACTGGTTCCCCCTCACCCAGGAGCGCATCCAGCAATTCGCCGACGCCACCGAGGACCGCCAGTGGATCCACGTGGACGGCGAGCGCGCCCGGCGCGAGTCGCCCTTCGGCACTACCGTCGCCCACGGCTTTCTCACCCTCTCGCTGCTCAGCCACTTCCTGCACCAGGCGCTCGAGATCCGCGGCGGCGCGCGCCTGGCCGTGAACTACGGCCTCAACAAGGTGCGCTTCCCTGCTCCGGCACGAATGGGCTCGAAGCTGCGCGCCCGCGTCACCCTGCGATCGTTCAAGGAGATGCGCAACACGCGTCAAGTCGTCTTTTCGGTTTGGGTGGAGGCCGAGGGCGAAGAAAAGCCCTGCTGCGTGGCGGAGTGGGTGGTCCTCTACTTTTCCTAGCTCAGATCGCGCCCGACTCGGCCGTGCGCAGCGAGGCGCGCAGCAGGGTCTTCGCCACCTCGAGCAGCGGCGCGAAGCGCGCATCCTGGGTCAGCCCGTGATGGTAACGGTAGTAGATCTGCTGCACGATCACCGCGACCTTGAAATACGCGAAGGCCAGGTAGAAAACCATGTGGCTGGGATCGCGGCCAGTGCTGCGCGCATAGCGTTCTACAACCCGACGGCGCGTCAGGCTGCCGGGCAGCGTGGTCGGGCCCCAGCGGATCTGCTGCATGTCGGGCGGGTCGCCAGGGTCCACCCAGTAAGCGAGCGCTGTGCCCAGGTCGCTGAGCGGGTCGCCCAGCGTGCACATCTCCCAGTCCAGCACGCCCACGATCTTCGCCAGGTCGCCGGGATCGAGCACCACGTTGTCGTACTTGTAATCGTTGTGGAGGAGCGCGGGCGCGATCGGGGGCGGCATATGCGCCTGCAGCCACGCGGCGATGCGCTCGACCTCGGGCAGCTCGTGCGTCTTGGATCCGTAGTAGCGCTCGATCCAGCCGCGCACCTGGCGCTCCAGGTAGCCTTCGGGCTTGCCCAGATCGGCGAGGCCGATGGCAGCGTAGTCCAGACCGTGCAGCCGCGCCAGATTGTCGGTGAAGGCCTCGCTCATGCGCCGCACCGTTTCGGGTGGAAGCTCGAGTCCGGCCGGCGCTTCCCGCCGCAGGATGATCCCCGTCACCGGCTCCATCAGGTAGAAAGGTGCACCCAGGACGGAATCGTCCTCGCAATAGAGCAGCACCTGGGGCGCAGGGGGATAGGCGGGATGCAGTTTGGAGAGCACGCGGTACTCGCGCCCCATGTCGTGCGCGCTCTTGACCTTGCTGCCGAAGGGAGGCCGCCGCAGCACCATTTCGCGCCCGCCCAGCCGCACCAGGTAAGTCAGGTTGGAGTGTCCGCTGGGAAACTGCTGGACGGTCAGCGGCCCGGCGCTGCCGGGAAAGCGGCGGAGCAGGAAGGGCTCGAGCCGGGCGAGGTCAAGCTCTTCTCCCGCGCGCACGCTTCCGGGTCGGTTCAGCAAATCGCCCATCTCACCCTCTAGCGGTACGTCAGCAGGGCGGCATCGTCCAGGTGCGGCACTTCGTTGAACGTGCTCAAGGTGAAGCGGGCGCCCGAAGCCAGGAATTCGCTGATGGCGCAGTTGCGGACCATCCACGCCACCCGCAGGGTGTTCTGCGCGGTGAGTTCCAGGGCGCGCTGCATGGCCACGCTGATGGGGCCTCCGGAGGAGAAGATGGCGACTTGCCGGCCGCGGCCGTCCTCCGCCACGACGGCCGCCAGGCCGCGCTGTACCCGCGCGCAGAAGTCGGGCCAGGATTCGACGTGGTCGAGCACCAGTTCGCCCTGCACCCAGCGCCCGATCACCGACTCAAAGAGTCTCTGGAAGTTCCGCATGCGGCTGGCGGCGCTGCCCGAACTCTCGAACGCCTCGTAGAGCCGCTGGATCTCAACATCCCGCGCCACCAGCCCGGGCAGGCCGCGCTCCATGACCGCGTCGCCGTGGTACTCGTCGAAGTCCGGCATGACTACCGGCTGGGGAAAACTCAACCCGGCCTTGCGGTAGACTTCGCCCACGATGGCGGCGGTGTCCTGCTGGCGCTCGCGCGGGCCGGTGCAGACGCGGTCCCATTGCAGGCGGCGCTCCGCCCAGTACTCGCCCAGCAGGCGCGCCTGCGCCTTCCCGATGGCGGAGAGTTTGTCGTACTCGCGCTCTCCGAAGGAAGCCTGCGCGTGCCGGACCAGGAAGATGCGGCTCACCGCTCCCCTCCGTCCCCCGGATGGAAGCCTCCGAAGCTTCCGCCCTGCTCGGCCAAACGCACCAGCAGCGGCGCCGGCGCCCACAGCTCGCCGTGCTGCTGCTGGAACTCCCGGATGCGCTCCAGCACCTGCTTCAGTCCCACGGTGTCGGCGTACCACATGGGCCCGCCGCGATACGCCGGGAAGCCGTAGCCATTCAGGTAGATGATGTCGATGTCCACCGCACGCAGCGCGTAGCCCTCTTCCAGGATGCGCGCGCCTTCGTTGACCAGCGCGTAGATACAGCGGTCGAGGATCTCCTCGGCCGGGATCTGCCGCTGCGCAATGCCGGCCCCGGCGGCCGCCTTGCGCACCAGCTCCGCGACCTCCGGGTCGGGGACGGCGCGGCGGTTCTCGTCGTACTTGTACCAACCGGCGCCGGTTTTCTGCCCGAAGCGCCCCATCTCGCAGAGTCGGTCTTCCGCCAGCGGCTGGCGCACGCCCGGCTTCTCCAGGTGGCGATACTCCTTGCGGATGCGCCAGCCCACGTCCAGGCCGGCGAGGTCGCCGGTGGCCAGCGGACCCATGGCCATGCCGAAGTCGGTGAGCGCGGCGTCCACCGCCTCTACGCTGGCTCCCTCTTCCACCAGGAACTGCGCCTCGCGCCGGTAGGGATGGAACATGCGGTTGCCGACGAAACCGCGGCAGTTGCCCACCAGCACGCCCACCTTGCCCAACTTCTTGGCCAGTTGCATGGCGGTGGCGATCACTTCCTTGCCGGTGGCCTTGCCACGCACGATCTCGAGCAAGCGCATCACGTTCGCCGGACTGAAGAAGTGGGTCCCGATGACGGACTGTGGGCGTTTGGTCGCCGAGGCGATCTCATCGATGCTGAGCGTGGAGGTATTGCTGGCCAGGATGGCGCTGGGCTTGCACACCCGGTCCAGCTCGGCGAAGACCTCTTTCTTCAGTGCCATGCCCTCGAAGACCGCCTCCACCACCATGTCCACTTCGGCGAAGCCGGCGAAGCTGAGCGTGGGCTGGATCCGCTTGAGGCGCTCGTCCACGAACTCCTGGGTGAAGCGGCCGCGCTTGACCGAGCCGGCGTAGTTCTTCTGGATGTTGGCCAAGCCGCGGTCCAGCGCCGCCTGGTCCACCTCGCGCAGCAGCACCGGGATGCCGGCGTTGGCGAAGACCATGGCGATGCCGCCGCCCATCGTCCCCGCGCCCACCACCCCGACCTGGTTCACCGGCAGGATGGGCGTCTCCTTGGGAACATCGGGGACCTTGGCCACTTCGCGCTCGCCGAAGAAGACGTGGATGAGCGCCTTGGATTGGTCCGAGAACAGGCAGCCGGTGAACAGCCGGCGCTCCAGCTCGCAGCCCAACTCGAAGGGCAGTCGGGCGGCGGCTTCCACCGCCTCGATGGCGGCCAGCGGCGCCATCAGGCCGCGCTGCTTCTTGCGCGCCTGCTCGCGCGCCGCTGCCAGGATGGGGGCGTTCTGCTCGGGTGTGCCCAGCTTCCCGGTGCGCTCGCGGGTCTTGGGCGCAGGCTTGCCCGCGACCTCGCGCGCAAAGGCCACCGCGCCCGCGCGCAGGTCGCCTTCGACCAGCCGATCCACGATCCCCAGCTCCCGTGCCTCCTTGGCCGAGATGGGATTGCCGCCGGCACACATCTCCACCGCCTTGGCCACGCCCGCCAGCCGCGGCAGTCGCTGCGTCCCGGCGGCGCCGGGGATGATGCCCAGTTTCACCTCGGGCTGCCCGAGTTGTGCCGAGGGCGCGGCCACACGGTAGTGGCCGCTCATGGCCAGCTCCATGCCGCCGCCGAAGGCGGTGCCGTGGATGGCCATCACCACCGGCTTGGAGCAATCTTCGATCTTCAACAGCACCGCCGGCAGCAGGGGGGCGCCGCGGGTGTGCTGGCCGGAGGTGATCTTGCCGAACTCCTTGATGTCGGCGCCGGCCACGAAGGTGCGCCCGCCGCCGATGACCACCGCCGCGCGCACGCTCGCGTCCTGCTGTACGTGCTCGATGGCTTCAGCGATGGCCTCGGGCACGCCCGGGCTCAGCGCGTTCACCGGCGGATTATTGATGGTGATGACCGCGACGTCGTTGTCTTGGCTGAGTTGGACCAAGTCACTCATGAATCCGGGATCCTAAGGCTTGGGATTGGTTGTGATCTCCGGCAGGCCGGCTTGCTTGAGCTGCGCGTTCAGCCCCGGAAGATCGCCCAGCAGTTGCTTCCACTCGGCCATGGTTCCGACGAAGGTGTCGTCGCCCTGGCGCAGCGCGGAGTGCTGCTCCGCCGTGGGCGCGGCGTCCGCGCTCTCCACCGCCGCCAGGACCTGGCTGTAGTCGGCCAGCAAATGCCGCAGGCTGGTCTGGTCGGTCTCGAGCGGGATCACCGGCGCGCCGTAGTTCAGCGGCGAAGGTCCGAGGACCGCCGTCAGCCGCCGCCCGAACTGGGCCAGCGCGCTGGAGAGCGCGGCATTGTCCTTCACCTTCGCTGCCAGGTCCTTCAACTGCTTGTCCATGGCCGCGGCTTTGGCCGCCTCGGGCGTCAGTTCCTTGATCTTCGCCGCCGCCGCCTGTGCGGCCGCCAACTGCGCCTCCAGCTCCGCCGGCGCGACCTTCACCCGCGGGTCCAGCTTCACCGTCAGCGGCTTCGTGTAGCTCTTGCCGTCGACGGTGAGCCGCACGGTGTACTCGCCCGGCAGCACCCATGGCCCGCCGCCGCGGCGGAAGCCGCCGAAGCCGCGTGCGGGCGCCGGCGCCTCATAGTGCAGGTCCCACACGAAGCGATGCATGCCGGGCGCCGCCGAGAGGACCGCCGCCGGCCGCACCCAATCCATGGTGATGACCAGAGTCTTCTCGTTCACCGGCGCCACTCTGTCATCGCTGCGGAAGCTGCGGACCACGCCGCCCTTGGCGTCGAGGATCTCGAGGGTGACCGGCGCCGCGGGTGCGTCCTTCAGCCAGTAGTCGAGGAGCGCGCCCGCCGGCGCGTTGTCGCCGTGCGGGATCTCCTTGGGATAAGGCGTGCCCTGGTCGGAGCCAGGGCGCACGCGCACCGCCTCTACCGGCTGGAACAAGTGGACCGGCTCGGCCGCCAGCGCGGCGCTCACCGCGCGCAGCGGCGCGATGTCGTCGAGCACCCAGAAGGAGCGCCCGTGCGTAGCGATGATCAGGTCACTGTCGTGAATCGTGATGTCGCGCACCGAGACCGCCGGCAGGTTGAGCTGCAGCGGCTGCCAGTCGTCGCCGTCGTTGAAGCTGACGTAGATGCCCAGCTCGGTGCCGGCATAGAGCATCCCAGCGCGCAGCGGGTCCTCGCGCACCACGTTGACGAACGAGCCCGCGGGAATGCTCTTGGCCACCACCCGCCACGTCTTGCCGCCGTCGTGCGTGCGGTAGATGTAGGGCTGGTAGTCGTCGAGGCGGTGGCGGTCCACGGCGGCGTACGCGATCTTCTCGTCGAAGTGCGAGGCCTCCAGCGTCGCCACCTTGCTCCACCCCGTGAGTTCCTTGGGCGTGACGTCCGACCAGTGCTTGCCGTCGTCGCTCGAGCGGTGGATGAGGCCATCGTCGGTGCCCACCCACAGCAGGTTGGGGTTGAGCGGGGAGGGCGCGATGGAGTAGATCACACCCTTGCGCGGGCCGGCCAGGCCGTAGCCGGCGGTGACCGGATCCAGGTTCGCGGGCACGCCCGGATTCTCGCGCGTCAGGTCAGGACTGATCTGCTCCCAGCTCTTGCCCCCGTTGGTGCTGCGGAAGAGGAACTGGTGGCTGAAGTAGAGCTTGTGCGGATCGGCGGACGAGAAGACCAGGGGCAGCGTCCAGGTGCGGCGGAAGGGTCCGGGACGGCCGGTGGTGGGCGAAACGTCCTGCCCCTGCGAGGTGGTCACGTCGTAGCGGTCCACGGTGCCGCCGAAGACGATGCCGGGATGCAGCGGGTCGGGTGCAACCATGTCCGACTCGCCCAGCGCGATCGGCCCCCAATCGTGCCCCGTGATGGAAGCGTAATCCGTGCCGCTGGGCACGGCGATGGTCCCGCTGTCCTGCTGCGCTCCATAGATCCAGTAGGGGAAGCGCCGGTCGGTGGCCACGTGGTAGAGCTGGGCGGTGGGCTGGTTGTACCAGGAGCTCCAGGTCTGGCCGCCGTTGAGCGTGACGATGGTGCCCTGGTCGCTGGAGACGATCATGCGCTGCGGGTCTTCGGGGGCGATCCACAGCCCGTGGTAGTCGTCGCCGCCGGGCGCGCCCTTGAACGCGGTGAAGCTCTTGCCCCCGTCCACCGACTTGTACATCGAGGTGTTGCAGACGTAGGCCACGTCGGGATTCCTGGGGTCCACCTCGACCACGCCGAAGTACCAGCCGCGGCCCCAGGTGCGGGCCTCGTTGCTGGCGCGCGTCCAGGTGCGGCCGGCATCGTCGGAGCGGTAGAGCCCGCCGTCTTTGGCGTCCACGATGGCGTACACCCGGCTGGGGTCGCTGGGGGCCACGGCGATACCGATGCGCCCCAGCCCCTCCGTGGGCAGGCCCTGGGTCAGTTGCTGCCAGGTCGCGCCGCCGTCGGTGGACTTGTAGAGCCCGCTGCCCGGCCCGTTCGAGGCAGGATAGATGTTCCAGGGCGGGCGCCGCGTCTGCCACAACGCGGCGTAGATCACCTGGCTGTTGGTGGGATCGAAAGCCAGGTCGATGGCGCCGGTGTTGTCGTCCTTGTAGAGCACGCGCTCCCAGTGCTTGCCACCGTCGGTGGAGCGGAAGACGCCGCGCTGGCTGTTGGCGGCGTAGGCGTGTCCCAGCACCGCCACGAAGACCCGCTCCGGGTCGTGCGGGTCCACCAGGATGCGCCCGATCTGCTGGCTGTCTTCCAGCCCGATGTGCGTCCAGCTCTTGCCGGCGTCGCTGGACTTGTACATGCCGTCGCCGTAGGAGATCTGCGAGCGCATGTCGGCCTCACCCGTACCCACGTAAACCACGTTGGGAGCGGAAGGCGCCACCGCGATGGCTCCGATGGAGGCGATCTTCTGGCTATCGAAGATGGGTTCCCAGGTGTTGCCGGCGTCGGTGGATTTCCACACCCCGCCGCCCACCGAGCCGAAATAGAAGACGTTGGGCTGCCCGGAGACGCCGGTGGCGGTCAGTGCCCGCCCCCCGCGAAACGGCCCCACCAGCCGCCAGCGCAGACCGGCAAAGACCGCGGGATCGACCTGCTGGGCCGCGCACGGCAGGATAGAAAGAAGAAGGAAGGTGAAAACGGCGATTCCCCGCTGTCTCGATTGGCGCACGCTGCTCTCCCCGGCTGGTGTGACTTACAAAGGCGAACCTGAGAATGTACACCAGCGCGGTGGTCGGTTGCGAGAGAGAGCGGGCGGAAAGGCGGCGCGCCGCGGAAGGCGCTACGCCCCTACGCCCAGCAGGCCGTTGAGGCGGGCGCGGTAACCGCGGCTCAGAGTGAGGCGGGCGCCGCTGCTCATCACCACCACGTAATCCCCGCCGAAGGAGGATTGCAGTTCCTTGACGCGCGACAGGTTCACGATGATGGAGCGGTGGATGCGGGCGAACTTCTGGGGATCGAGCTGGGCCTCCAGCGCCTGCATGGTCTGGCGCAGCAGGTGGGACTCGGTGGCCACCCGCAATTCGGCGTAATTCCCCGCCGCCTGGATGTAGTCGACGTTCTCGGTGCGGACGAAGGAGATGCGCCCGCGGTTCTTGATGATGAGGCGCTCCAGGTACTTGCGCTCACTGGCGACGGGACCGATGTTTGGCTCGCTCACAGACACCCCACTCTCCCTTGGACGGACAAGACCGAAAACGGTTATCGGCCCGCCTGCGGAATCTTGGCCCTCCCTTGGTAGGAGGACCCCGGGCACTCGGGTACCTGCCACCTAGATACGCGGAAATCGGAGCGGAGGTTTCAGCAAAAGGCCGGGAACGAGGATCCCGGCAACGCGCTGCGGAAGAGCGCCCACCTCAGCGGGCTTCGGGCACGACCCACAGGCTCTCCGCGAAGGGCCACTCCTCGTCCACCCAGCGGGCGAGCGGGGAGAACCCCGCGCCGGCCGCCATCTGCGGCAGTTCTTCCAGAGTGAACTTGTGCGACGACTCCGTCCAGATGGTCTCGCCGGGCTCGAAGGCCACGGCGCAGCCCAGCCGGGCTATGGTGACCTTCTGCGCGGCCTGGGAGAGCAGGTGCATCTCGATGCGGCGCTCGCCGGCACACCAGCGCGCCAGGTGGCAGAAGCGGCGCAGATCGAAATCCGCGTCCAACTCCCGGTTGATGCGATGCAGCAGGTTGAGGTTGAAGGCGGCGGTCACGCCGGCGGCATCGTCGTAGGCGGCCAGCAGCGTAGCCTCCGGCTTGACCAGGTCGGTGCCCAGCAGCAGGGCGTCGCCGGGCAGCAGGCGGATGCGCAACCCGGCCAGGAACGCGTGCGCTTGGACGCGGTCGAAGTTTCCCAGGTTACTGCCCAGGAACATCAGCAGCAGGCGCTGTCCCGGCAGGCGCCGCCGCGCCACTTCCGCCAGTCCTTCCTCGTAGAAGCTCGCGAGGCCGCAGAAGCGCACGCCCGCCAGCGCGCTCAGGGTGGCACGGCAGCCTTCCAGGGCGGCGGGAGAAGCGTCGATGGCGTAGTAGGGGACCTCGCGCTGGCGCCCGCAAATGGCCTCCAGCACGCGGCCGGTCTTGTGCCCGCTGCCGCTGCCCAGTTCCGCCACCGTCAGCGGAGATTCCAGCAGTTCCGGGACCTCGCGCGCGCACCTCCACAGCAGCCGCTCCTCGGCCCGCGTCAGACCGTACTCCGGCAGCCGCGTGATGGCCTCGAAGAGCGCGCTGCCCACGGCGTCGTAGAAGTACTTGGCCGGGAGTTCCTTCTGCGGCTTGCTCAGCCCCTGGCGCACGTCTTGCGCGAAGCGGCCGTCCAGGGCGGGACGCAGGCGCCCCCCGGGCCGGGCCTGTCCGCCAGTAAGAGGAGACGCCATCTCAGTTCTCCACCAGCCGGAAGGTGGCGTAGGCGTAGGGATAGCTCTTGCGGAACCAGTTGCGGAAGCTCGGCCGCAGCAGCCGCGCGTGGGTCACGCAGGAGGCGCCCTGGAGCACATAGTGGTCGCCGTCGAAGAAGTTGGAGGAGTAACCGGGATAGAGCGGCGCGGCGGTGAAGCCGGGAAAAGGCGCGAAGACGCTGGCGGTCCACTCCCAGCCGTTGCCCACCAGTTGCGCGACGCCGAAAGCGCTGTCGCCCGCGGGCGTCGCCGTCACCGGCACCAGGTCGCGATGAAAGAAGTGGAAGTTGCCGTGGCGGACCTCCGGCGCCTCCTCACCCCAGGGATAGGTGCGCTCCCCTCCCTCAGGCGTGCCGAAGGCGGCGCGATGGAATTGGCACTCTGTGGGCAGTGACTTCCCCGCCCACTGCGCGTACTGCACCGCCTGCTCCTGGCTGACGTAGACGGGCAGATCGTTCGGCACCGGAACATCCGCCGACATCCCGTGGTAGTACCAGCGCCCGCCGCGCTCTTCCCAGTAGTGCGGAGGCGCGCCTCCGGCCCGTACAAACTCCAGGTACTGCGCGTTGGTGATCTTGTGCCGGCTGATGGCGAAGCTCGCCGCCTCCTGGCGGTGGGCCTCGAACTCGTTGTCCCAGCCGAAAGCTGCGCCGCGCCTCTGCCCCAGCGTGGCCGTACCCGCGGGGATCTCGATCATCCGAAGCGGCGGCGCCGCCGCACCCGCCGCCAGCGGCAGGTCGGGTGTGCGGCGGCGCGAGCGGGAGAGACTGTGCAGCATGTAGGTCAGGGTCTCGGCGTGCATCAGCCGGTGCTCCAGGGCCATGTCGAAGACATCCTGGGCGACGACTTCGAGGACGGCGTCGAGCGCCCCCCGTGCCTGCTGTACGTACTCGCGACTCTGCTCCGGCGTGGGCCAGTCGCCAGGCTGGTCCTGGGGAAGCTGGCCGGGCGGAGGATCGATGCCAAAGGCAAAGAGCCGGTCCAGTTCCTGGCTGACCGGCGGGCGGCCCAGCGCCCCTCGGCCGATGAGGTTCCAGTCGAAGGCCTCCAGGTGGCCGGCATAGAAGAGGATGCGGTGCCGCTCCGGGATGGGGCGGTCGTAGAAAGCGTCGGCCCGGACTTCGGCGAAGAGTGAGTCCGTGAGCGCGCGCCCGCGGGCCAGCGCCTCGCGCCGTTCCAGCATCTCGGCAGTGGCCGCCGCACTCATGTCGAGGTTCGGGAGGATACCTTAACCGGGGCCGGCGAGCCTATCTCTTTCCCCGAACGGCTCCTTTAGATGTACGGCCGGGGCCAAGAGTCGCAGGAAAGACCTGGAGGGGAGGTCTGGTAGCGCTACCGGGAATCGAACCCGGGTTTGAAGATTGAGAATCTTCCGTCCTAACCCCTAGACGATAGCGCCACTTAGAGCAGCGAAGAAATTATAGCAAAGGCTCCCGGACGCCTACACTCGGGTGGGAGCGCGGCTGGTCTCAGCGAGTGGTATCGGCCGCCGGGGCAGCAGCCTCGGCCTTCGCAGCCGCGGGTGCGGCTGCCGTCTGGGACGCGGTGAAGATCTCGAAGACGATCTCCACCTCGTTCTTCACCTTGACGGTGCCGCCGGCGGCGCTGTAGGGCTTGATGCCGAAGTCCTTCTGCTTGAGGGTGACCGAGCCGCGGTAGTGTCCGGGCTCGCCGCTGGCCTGGAGCACGATGGCATGGGTCTGGCCGTGCAGGGTCAGGTCGCCGCGCACCGTCCACTGGTCCGGGCCCGCGGCCGCGACCGCGGTAGAGCGGAAGCGGATGTCGGGAAACTGCTGGCTGTCGAGCACCTCGGGGCCCAGCATGGTGTGCTGGATCTCGGCGCGGTCCTTGGCGGAGATCTCCGGGTCCATCACCTGCAGTTGGCGCGCGTCCACCCGCAGTCTGACGGCGCGGGAGTCGTCCACCTGGCCCTCGGCCAGAGGCGCGCGGATCTCGTGGTCGTGCCCGGCGAAGCTGAGCAGCCCCGCCTTGGAGACGCGTACCGTCATGGTGGACCTCTGGATGTCGATGGTGCGGACTTGCGCCTGCGCCGCCCCGGCCAGGGCCAGCGCCAGTATCAGGTGGGGGATCCTCAACTTGATCACGAAACCCGCTTTCCCTTCGGCCTCCCCTAAGATTGCCAGAAGCGATAGAAGATACAAGCCTTCTGAAGTTCACTGACCGGTTACCTTGGGCCTAGAGCAAACGGCCGACCCGCCCTCCTATTGACAATCCCCCGCCCCCGGGAGCACAATTTCTATAGGCGAATAAAAAGCGAAAGCAGGCCGCCGGGCTGCGGAGGATGGCTCTGGAAGCCGTCCTTGCCAGCGTGATCCGGCGGCTGCCGCCCTCGAGGTTCGCATGACTCCCGCACTGCTACGCGCCCGCCTGCAAGCCGCGCTGGGCGACCGCTTCCCTGCCGCCCTGAGCCCGGCCGCGCGCCCCGCGCCTGAACTGGTCTCCACCGGCGTCGCGGCAGTCGACGCCCTCGCCGGCGGCCTGCCGCGCGGCGCCCTCACCGAGATCTGCGGCCCGGCTTCCTCCGGGCGCACCACCCTGCTGCTCGCCGCGCTGGCGGAAGCGACCCGCCGGCAGGAGGCCTGCGCCCTGGTGGATGCCGGCGACGCCTTCGATCCCTGCTCCGCCGCCGCCGCGGGCGTGGAACTGGCGCGGCTGCTTTGGGTGAGGTGCGGGGATGTTTCACGCTTCCCCACCCAACCTGAAACCCGAACCGTGAAACGTGAAACGTTCTTCCTGGAGCAAGCCCTGCGTGCGGCTGATCTCTTGCTTCAGGCCGGGGGCTTCGGCGTGATGGCACTCGACCTGGGCGACGTTCCCCCGGCGCTGGCCTGCCGCGTTCCCCTGACCTCCTGGTTCCGCTTCCGCCGCGCTGTGGAGCGCACTCCCACCGTGCTCTTGCTGCTAGAACAGGAGCCCTGCGCCCGGACCTGCGCGTCGCTGGTGCTGCAACTGCAGAACAAGCAATCAGCATTCAGCAGTCAGCATTCAGCCAATCCCTCGCTTGACCCAACTCATGCACGGTTACTGCGCGGCTTGAGATTGCAAGTGGAAGTTGTCCATTCACGCCTGCGGAAACTCCCTCGCGCGGCCGGGATTGAGTTCGAGTCTTGTGCGGCCTGGGCTGGCTGAATGCTGAGTGCTGACTGCCGAGTGCTGTTATGTTCGCCTGCCTCCATCTTCCCGACTTCCCCGTGGCCGCGATGATGCGCCTCGAGCCGGGACTGCGCCGCCAGCCGGTGGCGGTGGTGGACGGCGCACCGTCGCTGGAGCGCGTGCTGGCCGCCAATGAAGCGGCACGCGCCGCCGGGGTGGAGCCGGGCATGGCCCTGCTCCAGGCCGAGGCCCTGTCTGGGCTGAAGCTCCGCCGCCACTCGCTCGCGCAGGAGGCCGCCGCGCACGCTGCCCTGCTCGACGCCGCCACTGCCTTCTCCCCGCGCGTGGAAGATGCCGCCGCCGACACTGTGCTGCTCGACCTCGCCGGCCTGGGCTCGCTCTTCGGCCCGCCGGAAAAGATCGCGAGAGCGTTGGCGGCGCGCTGCGCCGCGCTCGGCCTGGAATGCCGTGTGGCCGTGGCCGCCAATCCCGAGGCCGCCCGCCACGCCGCCCGCGGCTTTCCCGGCATCACCGTCATCGCGCCTGGCCAGGAAACGGCGCGCCTGGGCCCGCTGCCGGTGGACATCCTCGAGCCTCCCCCGGAGATCCTGGAGACGCTCGACCGCTGGGGAGTACGCACTCTGCGCGCGCGGGCGGCGCTGCCCGCGGTGGCCGTGGCCGAACGCCTGGGACAAGCCGGGGTCGAGCTGCAGAAGCTGGCGCGCGGCGAGGGCGCGCGCGTCCTTCGCCCTGTCGAGCCGCCGCTCTGCTTCGAGGAGACCCTGGAGCTGGAGCATCCGGTGGAGTTGCTGGAGCCTCTGGCCTTCGTCCTCAGCCGCCTGCTCGAGCAACTTTGCGCCCGCCTGGCCGCACGCGCGCTGGCGGCGAGCGAGCTGCGGCTGACGCTGGGGCTGGAAGAAAACGTTTCAAGTTTCACGTTTCAGGTTTCACGCGAGCCCAGCCAGCCTGAAACTCGAAACGTGAAACGTGAAACCGTCCACGAACGCCAGATCCGCTTTCCCCAGCCCATGCTCGACGGCAAGCTTTTCCTCAAGCTGCTGCAACTCGACCTGCAGTCGCACCCGCCGCCGGCGCCCGTGATCAAGGTGACGCTGACGGCCGAGCCGGCGCCGCCGCGCCCGGGCCAGGCCGGGCTGTTTCTCCCTCTGGCGCCGGAGCCGGAAAAGCTGGAGTTGATGCTGGCCCGCTTGGGCCGAGTAGTGGGTGAGAAGCGGCTGGGCGCGGCCGAACTCCTCGACACGCATCGCCCCGACGCGCATCGCATGAACCGATTCAAGGTTGCCAGCCCCGGGTCCCGGGTAGGAACCGCTCGAAACGTGAAACGTGAAACGCGAAACCCGCATGCGAGGCTGGCCTTCCGCCGCTTCCGCCCGCCGCTGCCCGCGCGTGTGCAGGCGCGGAACGGACGCCCGGTGAGTGTCTTCTTCCGCGGCGCGCGCGCCACGGTGCTCGACCTCGCCGGGCCCTGGCACGCCTCCGGCGAGTGGTGGACCGAGCAGGGCTGGGCGCGCGAGGAGTGGGACGTCACGCTCGCGACCGCAGAAGGCAGCGCGTCCTACCGCATCTACCGCGAGGGGAACGCGTGGTTTGTGAAAGGAGAGTATGACTGAAATTTGTTCATTTATTGATTTACTCATTTATTCATTGAAAACCGGATGTGGGTCACCGCGCTCGTCGAAATCAATCAATGAATAAATCAAGAAATCAACAATGTACTCCGAGCTCCACGCCCGCTCTGCTTTTAGCTTCCTGCAGGGCGCTTCCCTGCCCGAGGAGATGGCGGAGGAGTGTGCGCGCCTGGGACTGCCCGCCCTGGCCCTGCTCGACGCCGACGGCGTCTATGGCGCTCCGCGCTTCCACCTGGCCGCCAGGCGGCTGGGCCTGCGCGCGCACATCGGAAGCGAGATCATGGTTTCAGGTTTCACGTTTCAAGTTTCACGCGGTCCCCGTCAACTTGAAACGTGCAACTTGAAACGTGAAACGTCTCGCCTTCCCCTGCTGGTCGAGAGCCGCGCCGGCTACCAGAATCTCTGCCGCCTGATCACGCGGTTGAAGCTGCGCGCCCCCAAGCATGCCAAGCCGGAGGAAACCGCCGCCAGGCTTGACGATCTCGCCACGCACGCCGCCGGGCTCATCTGCCTGACCGGTGGCGACAACGGCCCGCTGGCCGCCGCGCTGGCCCAGGGCGGTGCGGACGCCGGACGCCGCTGCCTGGAGCAACTGATCGCGCTCTTCGGCCGCGACCGCGTGTACGTCGAATTGCAGCGTCACTTCGAGCGCAGCGAGG
>DATIWW010000078.1:0-3059 GCA_035519175.1 Terriglobales bacterium | reverse complement strand
GGGTCGCGCCCTCGGGCAGGACCGGCGCCGCGCCCGCCGCCGCCGCCGGCCGGCTGTCCAGGTGGATGTCGCCGGCGCCGAGCATGCTCCCCGCGCACAGCGTCACCGCGCGCTCCATCACGTTCTCCAGTTCGCGCACGTTCCCCGGCCAGTGGAAGTCCACCAGCCGCTTCAGCGCCTCCGGCGCCAGCCCCGCGATCTTCTTCCCCGACTCGCGCGCGAAGCGTGCCAGGAAGTGTTCCGCCAGCGCCGGCACGTCCTCCTTGCGCTCGCGCAGCGGCGGGATGTCGATGGCCACCACGTTCAGCCGGTAGTAGAGGTCCTCGCGGAAGCTGCCTTCCTCCAGCGCCGAGCGCAGGTCGCGGTTGGTGGCCGCGATCAGGCGCACGTCCACGTGCAGCGTCTTGGTGCCTCCCAGGCGCTCGAACTCGCGCTCCTGCAGCACGCGCAGCAGTTTGACCTGCGTGGCCGGCGGGACGTCCCCGATCTCATCCAGGAAGAGCGTGCCCTTGTGCGCCAGTTCGAACTTCCCCGGCTTGGAGCCCGCCGCCCCGGTGAACGCTCCCTTCTCGTAGCCGAACAGTTCGCTCTCGAGAAGCGTCTCGGGGATGGCGGTGGAGTTGATCTTGACGAACGGCCCCGCCGCCCGCTGCGAGTGCTGGTGGATGGCGCGCGCCACCAGATCCTTGCCCACTCCCGTTTCCCCGCCCAGCAGCACGGTGGCCTGGGTG
Source organism: Terriglobales bacterium (assembly GCA_035519175.1). Classification (GTDB taxonomy): domain Bacteria; phylum Acidobacteriota; class Terriglobia; order Terriglobales; family Acidobacteriaceae; genus DASPRL01. The sequence goes on along the minus strand of DATIWW010000078.1, from coordinate 2,328 downwards.
GGAGCCACGCGCTCCACCAGCGCCAGCACCGCCTGCATCTTCTGGCTGCGCGCCACGATGTTCTCGTAGGCGTAGCGCTGCCCCAGGGCCTCGCGCAGCGAGCGGTTCTCCTCGCGCAGCCGGTGCGCCTCCAGTTCCTTGCGGATCACCAGCACCAGTTCGGCCAGGGCAAAAGGCTTGAGCACGTAGTCGCTGGCCCCCAGCTTCATGGCCTCCACCGCCGACTCCACGCTGCCGTAGGCGGTCATGATCACCACCGGCAGCAGCGCGTTGGCGCGCTTCACCGCCTGCAGGAACTCCACCCCGCTCATGCCCGGCAGGCGGAAGTCGGTGAGCACCAGGTCCACCTTCTCGCGCTGCAGGATCCCGAGGCCGCTCTCGGCGTCGGCGGCGGCGTGGGTGGCGAAGCCTTCGTCGGCGAGCTGCAGTTCCAGCAGCCGCCGCATCTTGGGCTCGTCCTCCACGATGAGCACCGCCGCGCTGTGTGCGTTCTTCTGGCTCACGGATTCTCCTGGCCGGGCTGCGCCTGCGGCAGAAAGACGCGGAAGCCCGCGCCCCCGCGATAGAGCTCTTCCAGCCGCACCCATCCGCGATGGTCGTCGGCGATCTTGGCCACGATGGGCAGGCCCAGCCCCACGCCCTCCTTCTTCGAGGTCACGAAGGGATTGAAGATCTGCTCGCGCAACTCCTCGGGGACGCCGGGACCGTCGTCTTCCACGCTGACCGCCACCCCGGCCTCGCCTTCCGAGACCTGGGGTGCGATGACCAGCCGCAGATGCCCTTCCCGCCCGTCCATCGCCTGGTAGGCGTTCAGGATCAGGTTGACGAAGAGCTGCTCGCACAGTTGCCGGTCCAGCGGGATCTCGGGCAGCCCCTCGGCGTACCGCCGCTCAACCTGGACCCGGGCCGCCGGCATCTGCTGCGCCACCGACTCCAGCGCCGCCTCCACGATCTCGGGGAGGCGCTGCGGGCGCAGGTCCAGGCGCGCGGGCCGGGCGAAATCCAGGAAGCGCGCCACCAGCCCGTTCAGCCGGTTCACCTCGGAGGAGATGTTGCCGGCCAGCTCGCGCGCCAGCGGCTGGCTTTCCTCGACTTTGCGCCCCAGCATCTCCGCCGAGCCCTTGATCACGCCCAGGGGGTTGCGGATCTCGTGCGCCAGCCCGGCAGAGAGCTGTCCCAGCGCCGCCAGCCGCTCCGCCCGCCGCGCCTCCGCCTCCACTCGCTGCAGTTGCAGGTTGGTCTCGGCCAGGGTCTCGGAGAGAAGCTGGTAGCGCCGCACCTGCTTGCGGTTGTACATCACAAAGCGGTTGATGAGGATGGCGGCCAGAAAGAAGAAGAGGATGCGGATGCCCAGGGCGGTGGCGCCCTCGCCCGTCAGTTCGTACTCCTGCAGCGCCGGGATCAGCAGCGAGCAGTAGGCCAGCGAGGCCGCGAGCGTCCACAGCAGCGTGGCCAGCGGCCCGAAATAGATGGCCGCCGTCACCACCGGCAGATAGTAGATGGGATAGTAGGGGCTGTTGATGGAGGTGGCCAGCTCCCCGGTGTGCTCCATCAGCAGGGTGGCCAACAGGATCTTGAGCAGCACACTGTAGCCCGGCCCACGCCGCGGCGACCACGCCACCAGCCGCCCTTCCAGCAGTTGCAGCACCCCGATGGCCAGCAGGGTGAGCTGCTTGTGAGGCTCGTCGATGGGCGCCAGCAGCGCCAGCCCCGCCAGGAAGACCAGCCACAGCAGGTCGATCCAGCTCACCGCCGGCCGCTCCCGCACCACCGTCGTCATGCCGCTTCCCCTCTGCAATCTAACACGCGCAGAGGACTTTGCGTTGCGGCCGCCGCTTCAGCGCGCGTCCAGCGAGACCAGCTTGATCTCCACCGGGATGGTGAGCCGCTTTGCGGGCGTGAGCGATCCCGCGAAGCGGGAGAGCGGGAGACCGCAGGCGAAATCCCGAGCGCAGAGAGGGAACTCCATCATAACTTGGCGGAAGCACGTCGGGGTCGAACCGACCCGCGACGGGTTTTACCCACCGCACACTGGTTTTGAAGACCAGGAGGGCCACCGGGCCCCATGTGCTTCCGCGAATGCAGTCTCCAGCCCCCGCCTCCGGCTCGTCAAGCTCGCAGGGACGAGCCGGAGCGTCCACGGCCACCAACCTGAAACCTGAAACGGAAACCTGAAACCTACTTACTTCCCCAGCTTCTTCTTGGCGAAGTACCAGTCCTTGATCTCCAGGCCGTCGCCCCCGGCCGCGCGCTTCTCCGCGTCCTGCTGGGTGATGGGAGCGCCTATGATCACGCTCTCCCCCGGCTGCCAGGTGGCGGGGGTGGCGC
>DATIWW010000077.1:0-4069 GCA_035519175.1 Terriglobales bacterium | reverse complement strand
TGTCCATGTGCTCCTGCAGCTTCTCTTCGAGGTGGAACATGTCGGAGTGTTTGTAGGTGTCCTGCATGGCCTTGCACAGGCGCATGCCGTCCACGATTGAGGCGTGCACCAGGCGGTCGGCGATCATCACATCCTGCTCGCTGAGGCAGGCTTCGAAGAAGCCGGCGTTGGCATCCATGCAGGAGGGGAAGAGCAGGGTGTCTTCGGTACCCAGGAACCCGGTGAGCCGGCATTCGAGCTCGCGGTGGATGTCCTGGGTACCGCAGATGAAGCGCACCGAGGACATGCCGTAGCCACGCGCGTCCAGCCCGGCGTGGGCGGCGGCGATGACCTCGGGGTGGCTGGAGAGTCCCAGGTAGTTGTTGGCGCAGATGTTGATGCAGCGGCGGACGCAGGCGCCGGCGGGGAACTCGACCTCGATCTCCGACGACTGCGGCGAGTGGATGTAGCGCTCCTCCTTGAAGAGCCCGGCGCTGCGGATGCCATCGATCTCGCCCTGGTAGTGATTGCGGATTGTCTCGGAATAAGCCATGACTTGCCTCGCCAGATGAAGTTTGCGCGGCGGGCCCCTGGGCTCGCGGTCGCGCTCAGGCCGCAGCCTTCGCCTGCTGGAAGCGCCGCACCAGCGCCACGATGCTCTGCACCGTATCGAAGGCGTCGGGGGTGGCCTCGGCGTCGGGGATGCGGATCGAGTACTTTTTCTCCAGAAAGCGCAGGAGCGAGACCATGGAGAACGAATCCACGATGCCGCCCGAGATCAGGCGCGTGGTCTCGGTGATCTCGCGGTCGTCGCCTTCCACCAGGTACTCCTTGACGATGTAGTCGTGCACGACTTGAGTCAGTTCATCCATACCGGTCCTTCCTCGATCAGTCGTTCATGATGGTGGACAGGTCGCCCACCGGCTCGTGAAACTCCTTGCAACGCAGCACGCGGCGCACGATCTTGCCGCTGCGGGTCTTGGGCAGCGAGTCCACAAACTCGATCTCCTGGGGCATGGCCAGCGGCGACAGGCGCTTGCGGATATGGTTCATGATCTCCAATTCCAGGTCGTCGCTGGGCTGGAAGCCGCGCTTGAGGGTGACGTAGGCCTTCACCACCTCCATGTTCACCGGGTCGGGCTTGGCGACGGCGGCGGACTCGGCCACGGCGGGGTGCCCCAGCAGCACCGATTCGATTTCGAAGGGGCCGATGAGGTGGCCGCCGGTGTTGATGACGTCATCGTCGCGGCCCATGAACCAGAAGTAGCCGTCGGTGTCGAGCGAGGCGCGGTCGCCGCACAGGTACCAGCCGTTCTTGAACTTGGCCTCGTAGCCCGCCGGGTTGCGCCAGTAGCTGCGGAATTGCGCGGGCCAGCCCGGGCGCAGCGCGATCAGCCCGGCCACCCCCGCCTGATCCACCGGCTCGTAGCTCCTGGGATCGAGCACGGTCGCCGTGATTCCGGGGAACGGCTTTCCCATGGAGCCCGGCTTGATGGGCATGCCGGGGAGGTTGGTGATCACGATGCACCCGGTCTCGGTCTGCCAGAAGGTGTCGTGGAACTGGTGGCCGAAGACCCTGCCCGACCACAGCACTGCCTCGGCGTTCAGCGGCTCGCCCACGCTGGCCAGGTAGCGCAAGCTGGAAAGGTCGTGGCGGCGGGGAAGCTCCTCGCCCTCCTTCATCAGCAGGCGGATGGCGGTGGGGGCCGAGTACCAGACGGTGACCCGCCGCTTCTCCAGGAAGCGATACCACTGTTCGGCGTTGAAGCCGGCGTCGAGCACCACCTGGGTGATGCCGTTGGCCCAGGGGCCGATGATGCCGTAGGAGGTCCCGGTCACCCAGCCGGGATCGGCGTTACACCAGTAGATGTCGTTGGGGCGGAGGTCGAGCACCCACTTCGCGGTCAGGTACTGCGCCACGAGGGAGTAGTGGACGTGCTGCGCGCCCTTGGGCTGGCCGGTGGTGCCGGAGGTGTAGTGCAGGACCGAGGGCGACTCGGCGGTGGTGGGGAAGACCTCGAAGTCTTCCACCGGCGGCAGGCCCTCCATGTCGAGAGCGGTCTCACGCGCCTGCATGGGCGCGCCGGTGGCGTCCACCACCACGATGTGCCGCAACTCCGGCAGCTCCTCGCGGATCTTGCGCACCTTGTGGACGTGCTTCTTCTGGGTGACGATGGCGGCGGTGCGAGCGTCGGCGAGGCGCACGAACAGCGATTCGTCGCCGAAGGCGGAGAACAGCGGTTGCGCCACCGCGCCCGTCTTCAGGATGCCGAGGAAGCCGATGTACAGTTCGGGCACGCGGTCGAGGAAGAGGCAGACGCGCTCGCCCGGCTGGATGCCGAGGCCGCGCAGGAAGCGGGCGACGGTGTTGGACAGCCGGCGGATGTCATCGTAGGTGTAGACCTTCTCGTGTCCCTCGTGGTCTTCCCACAGCAGAGCGGGCTTGCTGCCCAGCCCCATCCGGCAGATGCGGTCGCTGCACATCCAGCCGATATTGAGGGGGTCGCCCGGGGTGTAGCCTAGCTCGCGCTCGGCGATGGACCAGTCGAAGTCGGCGGTGAGTTCTTCGTAAGAAAGCTGGCTGCTTGTCGCCGTGTCCATCTACACCTCCGGGGCTCAGGCTTCCAGGATGACCATGGCTGCGCTGTGACTGCGGGTGGAGGCCGTGGCCAGCCGGATGCGCCGCACCCCCAGCCGCCGTGATTCCTGCTTCAGCCGACGATGCAGGACGATGATGTCTTCATGATTGGGGCCGCGGGCCATTTCGACTTCGCGGAACTGTCCCAGGTCACGAGGGACCAGGCAGAGCGCCTTGAGCGTGGCTTCCTTGGCAGCGAAGCAGGTGGCGTAGCGCTGGTGTGGCCGGGGACCGCGGCTGCAGCGCCGGATCTCCCGGCGGGTGAAGACCCCGTCCTGGGGAAGCCACGGCGCGCGCGCCAACTCGCGCTCGAAGGGGTGGACTTCGAGGAAGTCGATACCCAGGCCGACGATCATGGTCCGTGACCTCAGCGGGCGCGCAGGAGGTGAAAGGGAGCCTGCGGCTACCCCTTGGCCCCCCGCCACGCTTGCGGGTGACTCTTTCGCTGGGAGAGTTGGTCGGCCGGTGACCCGCCGAATCGGGGCACGCCCCATACGACGGATCACACACGATTATCCTTACCCCTTGCCGCCAGGAATACAGTGACCCAGGTCACCGGGAGACGTGAGCCGCAAGGCCTGCGGAGCTTGGTCTAAGATAGACCGATTTCTCATGCCCATGAGAGCGACCGAATCGGGGAGAGTCCGGTGAGCCGCCGCCCGGCATTGACCATCGGCCTGCCGGTGTATAACGCCGCGGCCTGGCTGGAGGATGCGCTGCGCAGCGTGTTCGCGCAGAGCTTCGGCGATTGGGAGTTGCTGGTAGTGGACGACGGCTCCGCGGACGCCAGCGTGGCCCTGGCCCAGAGCCTGCGCGACCCGCGAGTGCGGGTTCTGGCCGACGGCGTGCATCGCGGGCTGGCGGCGCGCCTGAACCAGATCGCGGCCCGGGCGCGCGCGCCCTACGTGGCCCGCATGGACGCCGACGACATGATGCATCCCCAGCGCCTGCAGCTCCAGATGGAGTTCCTGCGCGCGCATCCTGAGCTGGACGGCGTGGGTTGCGGGCTGGCCGTGCTGGATCGTCGCGGCCGGCCTTGCGGCCTCCGCCTCTTGCCCGCCGGCCATGCCGACATCTGCCGGCATCCCCTTAGCGGCATCGGCATCGTGCACGCTTCCTTCCTCGCCCGCACGGAGTGGCTGCGCCGCCACCCTTACGAGGAGCGCCTCCGCGCCTGCGAGGACTGGGGCTTGTGGTTTTCTTCCTATGCGGAGAGCCGATTTGCCAATCTGGACCAGCCCCTCTACTTCTACCGCGACATCAGTTCCTTTCGCCTGGGCAAGTACGTCCGCGACAAGCTGGCGCTGACGCGCTTTCTGTGGCGGGAAGGGCGGCCGCGCTTCGGGATGTGGGAGACCGGCCTCCACATCCTGGGACAGTACGTTCGCGTGCTAGTGTATCTATTCTCCATCCTCCCCGGGATGAAGGGGATCTTGCTGCGGACCAGGAACC
>DATIWW010000076.1:0-3227 GCA_035519175.1 Terriglobales bacterium | reverse complement strand
TGCGGTCCTCGCGGTCGGAGAGGGTGGCGAACAGCGCGTTGTCCCAGATCGCGCGCAGCTTCTGCTGGCGCAGGTTGCCCACGGGCACGCCGGGGATGTAGACGCAGGGGGTGACGGTGCCGTCGGGCTGGATGGAACAGTAGCAGCGTCCGGCGCCGCAGCCGCCGATGTAGCGGGCCAGCACCATGGTCTTCTTGCCCTTGCCGCCGCCGGCGTGGCCGGTGGCGAAGATGGCCTCGTCGCCGTCGCTGTAGGCGATGCAGGAGCGGCCGAACTGGGGGGCGGTGGAGATCACGTTGATGCGTCCCTCGGAGAGGTGGCGCTGCAGCTTGCGCAACAGCAACTCGCGCTGGCCGGGGGTGAGGTCCTCATGGGCCATCTCGCGCCCGCGGCCCACGGGGATGAAGTTGAAGAAGGCGAAGGTCTTGCACCCCAGGTCGATGGCGAACTTCACCATGTCGTCGGCGCGCTCGACGGTGTCGCGGGTGAAGCAGGCGGCCATGCCGGTGCGCATGCCCGAGGCCACCGAGTTGCGGATGCCCTGGATGGCGCGCGCCCAGGCGCCGCGCTGCCCGCGGAAGTCGTCGTGCTGCTCAGGGTCGAGGGAATCGATGGAAACCTCGACGTACTTCACCCCGGCCTGCTGCAGGCGCGCGCAGTTCTCCGGGGAGAGCATCATGCCGTTGGTGGCGATGGTGACATGGATGCCGCGCTGCTGGGCGCGCTCCAGCACCGCCCACAGGTCCTTGGAGACCATGGGCTCGCCCCCGGCCAGCGCCAGGAATGGGACCATCTCCTCTCCCATCTGGTCCACGGCGTCGAGCTTCTGCTCGCGGGTGAGTTCGTCGGGCTGGGGCTGGCGAGTGGCGTTCTGATAGCAGTGGCGGCAGGAGAGGTTGCAGGCCTGGGTGAGGTTCCAGACCACGAACAGGGGCGCGGTGAAGCGCTGCGGAACCGTCAGCCCGTAGGTGGCGATGCTGCGCGCGGTCAGGGCCAGCGCCTTGACCGTGGGGGGATGGTGGAAGAGGTTCTTCTTCATGGTCTCGCGATCGAGATGGGCCTTACGCAGGCCCAGGTCGATCAGGAGATTGGGCAGCGCCCAGCGCCAGCCGGGGCGGTCGTAGTGCTCGCAGAGCTTCTCGAAGAAGCTCTTGCCATCGGGAGCGGGGCGGGTCAGCCAACCCAAGGTGCGGCGCACCGAGGACCAGGTGAGGGCGTCCTCCAGGAAGTGGTGGCCGTGGGGCAGGGAGGTGGTGAGCTTGGGGACCTTGGGACGCTGGTGGGTCATCTCGCGGCGGGAGGAGTTGGCGACGTACATGCGGCCCTCCTTGCGAACAGGGCTTCACCCTCCGACCCCAGGAGCGGCAGGGATCGCTTTCCCGCTGGCGGCCGTGCTCCGGGGGAAGTGCGGCCCAGCAAGGCTCAGGATAAGGGGGCGGTATCCGGCGGCGAAGTGATTGCGGTCACAGCAGCGGGTGACGGGGCGGGAATCAGCCCTGCAAACGGCGGAGGAAGTCGCGTTCGTCCATGCGGTACTTGAAGGCTTTGCGCCCGTCGATGAAGACCACCGGAACCTCGTCGGTGAAGCGGCGGCGGAGCTGGTCGTCGGAATCCACGTCCACTTCCTGCCAGGTGAAGCCGCCGCGGCGCTCCAGCTTGTGCAGGCTCTCCTTGACGATCTCGCACAGGTGGCAGCCCCGGCGGGTGTAGAGCACGACCTGGCGGGAGGCGGCCATGGCAAATCTTACCAAAGAGATTTATTGATTTGCTCACTTATTCATTTCCTCATTGGAAGGGACGCACGGCCGGGGCCGCTGTGCCACACGGTTGATACAATGCCTGCCATGACGGAACTCAAGGGGAAGGCCGTGCTGGTGACGGGCGGAGCCAAGCGCATCGGGCGGGAGATCGCGCTGACCCTGGCGCGGGCGGGCGCGGACGTGGCCATCACCTACCTGGGCTCGGAGCGGGAGGCGCGGCACACGGTCACCGACCTGGCCTCGCTGGGAGTGCGGGCGCTGGGCCTGCGCTGCGACGTGCGCGAGGAGAAGAGCGTGCAGGCGGCGATCAAGGAACTGCGCCGCGAGTTGGGCGGGCTGGACGTGCTGGTCAACAACGCCGGCACCTACGCCACCGTGGACTTCGACAGGATCACGGTGGCGCAGTGGGACGAGATGTTCGCCACCAATACCCGCGGCCCCTTCCTGGTGACGCGGGCGGCGGCCAAGCTGCTGCGCGAGCGCAAGGGCCGGGTCATCAACCTGGGCTCGCTGGGCGGGCTGCGCCCCTGGGTGGAACACGCCCACTACTGTGCCTCCAAGGCGGCGCTCACCATGCTGACCGAGGTGATGGCCAAGGCGCTGGCCCCGGAGGTCGCGGTCAACAGCGTGGCCCCGGGAATGATCTCCATGGGAGAGGGCAAGGCCGAGGCCTTCTTCCGCAAGATCGCCGCCAAGACCCCGATGAAGCGGGCGGGGCGGGCGGACGAGGTGGCGGCGGCGGTGCGCTTCTACGCCTCCGCGCCGCACTTCATCACGGGGACGACCCTGGTGGTGGATGGCGGGCTGGGACTCACCTAGTCGTTGGTCGTTTGTCGTTGGTCGTTAGCCAAGGCGGCTGGTCTGGAGGAAAGATGCTGAATCCGATCTACTATGTGGAGCCGCGCTGGGTGGCAGGGTGGGGAACGCTAGCGCTGATCAACGCCGGGCTCGCCCAGGGCAAGGGCCACAGCGGGCTGCTGTGGTTCCTGCTGTCGCTGCTGCTGGGGCCCATCGCGACCTTCTGCATCGTGGTGTTCCTGTCGCGGAAGTGAGTGCCGCCTTTGACGGCGCTCGGGTTTCGCTTCTTCGCCTCCTGACTTGATCATCGAGTGATCGGGTCATCGGGTGATTCGGAACAGGAAACAAATGGCGAGGCGATTCGCGTTCGTTTTCGGGTTTGTGGGGTTCCTCCTCGGCGTCTGCTACTACGCGGGCGGCTTCGCGCCGCTGACGGGCGTATTCTGGGGCATCCTAGTGCGGCTCGCCTGCTTCGGATGCGTGGACTTCGTCGCTCTCCATTCGGCGCGCGTAGGGTGGGGAGTGCTGGTTCTTGCCCCGCTGAATGGTCTCATCTACGCGGTCATAGGGTTCTTGGTGGGAAGGCTCTTCACGGTCGCGAAAGCGTGGCGCCAGGGGAGAAGATCGGGTGATGGGGCCATCGAGTGATCGTGTCGTGATAGGGGTGCC
>DATIWW010000075.1:0-6235 GCA_035519175.1 Terriglobales bacterium | reverse complement strand
CAGGACTTCGTCCTGGGCTACTGTCAATCGCCCCGTCGGGGCTGCACAGCCGAGTCGGTTGTGCCACACCGGCACGCTGGGGTCATCCTGAGGCCCTTCAGGGCCGAAGGATCTCGCGAGCAGTCAAGGCGGCGGTAGTGCGCGCGAGATCCTTCGCGGCTGAAGCCGCTCAGGATGACGCCATCGATGGGACGGACGGGAGTCTCAAGATTCGAGTTCCGCGGAAGGAGAGGCCGCAGCGCCGACAAGCGCTTCCTCCTGCTGCGTGGCGGCGGAAAGCGCCATGAGTCGGCGCATGGCCAGGATGCCCAGCGCCGGTCCCAGGGCCAGGCTGGCCGCGGCCCAGCGCCAGCCGGAGCTGGCGGCCAGCGCCGCCGTGATGCGCAACGAGATGGTGGTCAGCAGGAAGCCCAGCGCCACCTGGGTGGTGAGCGCCGTCCCCACGTACGACCAGTTCGAGACCTCGCTGATGATGGCGGAGAACTGGGCCGAGTCGGCCACCACCGCGATCCCCCAGACCAGCGCCACCGCCACCAGCAGCAGGAAGTGCTGGAAGACGGCGGCGGCCAGCAGGCAGCAAGCGCCGCTCACGGCCATGGCCGCGATGGTGACGCGGGCGCGGCGGCAGAGATGCGCGTGTCCCTCGTAGGGCTCGCCGGCGCGGCCGTCGCTGGCGCGTCCCGCCCACACGCAGCCCACCGCCCCGATGGCGATGGCACAGAAGGCCCCCAGCTCCACCAGGCTGCGCGGATAGGAAGTTCCGGCGGCGGCCAGCAGCACCGCGATCCATCCCCACATGGAGTACAGCTCCCACATGTGTCCCAGGTAGCCGAGGTTGGCCAGGCGCAGGCGGCGGTTGCGGAAGGTCTCCCCGATCTGGGTGAAGCGGAAGGGCGGATTGCTCGTGGCGTACGGCCCTTCGTGCACCCCGAAGGCGACCAGGGCGGCGGCCACGAGCGCCAACGCGGAGCTGGAGAGCACCACCGCGCGCCAGTCCAGTTCGCCCAGGGCGCGCACGCCGTGGGGCAGGGCCGAACCCACGGTGAGCGCCCCGATGAGCACGCCCAAGGCGAGGCCGCGTCCCTGGCGGAACCACCCCGCTACCAGCTTCATGCCGGTGGGATAGACGCCGGCGAGGAACGCTCCGGTGAGGAAGCGCAGGGCGATGGCGGCGGCGACGTGGCGTCCGGCGACGGCGGCGAAGGCGGCGTTGGCGGCGCCGGCGGCCACGCTGCAGGCGGCGAAGACGCGGGTGGGCGCGAAGACGTCGGAGAGATTGAAGACGGCGATGACCAGGGCGCCGGCCACGAAGCCGAGCTGCACCGCGATGGTCAGCCAGGAGGTGACGTCCAGCCCGGCGTGCCACTGGCGGGCGAGCTGCGGCAGCACCGCGGTCCCGGTGAACCACAGCGACATGGCCAGCAACTCGGCGGCGGCCAGGCAGAGCAGCACGCGGCGTTGGGGATGGGCCGACACGAAGGCGAGATTGTAGCGCACCGCCGGATGGCGCGCGTTTCCCGTGGGGCCGCGGCACGCTGCTATAATCGGAGTCCGGAATCATGAAAAAGCCAGAAAACATGCGGGTGCGGTCCACCACGGTGCTCTCGGTGCGGCGCGACGGCAAAGTGGTGATGGCGGGCGACGGCCAGGTCACGCTGGGCGAGGGTGTGGTCAAGCACAGCGCGCGCAAGATCCGCCGCCTCTACGGCGACAAGATCCTGGCCGGCTTCGCGGGCTCGACCGCCGACGCCTTCGCGCTGTTCGCGCGCTTCGAGGCCAAGCTGGAGCAGTATCACGGCAACCTGGGACGGGCGGCGGTGGAATTGGCCAAGGACTGGCGCACCGACAAGATGCTGCGCGCGCTGGAGGCGCTGCTGCTGGTCTCGGACGCCAGCCAGACCTTCCTCATCAGCGGGCACGGCGACGTGATCGAGCCCGATGAGGCGGTGGCGGCGGTGGGCTCGGGCGGGCCTTACGCCCTGGCCGCGGCCGAAGCCCTCATGAACCACACCCAGCTCTCCGCGCGGCAGATCGCCGAAGAGGCCATGAAGATCGCGGGCAAGATGTGCATCTACACCAACGACAAGGTCACGATCGAGGAGCTCTGAACATCGGGCGATCGGGTGATCGGGTGATCGGGTGATCTGAGGCGGCGAATGGCGGGGTATTCGGGAACTCCCCTGGTGAAGAAGCTGGGCATCGCGGCGGGAGCGCGGATGGTGCTGGTCAACGCGCCCCAGGGCTTCGCGCCGGAGCTGGGCAAGCTGCCCGCGGGGGTGAAGAAGGCGGCGGACGGCGCGCTGGACTTCGTGCTGCTGTTCGCCAAGGACAGCGCGGAGATGAAGAAGCATCTTCCAGCGCTGGCGCGGCATCTGCAACCGGCAGGGATGCTGTGGGTGGCCTGGCCGAAGAAGGCTTCGGGCGTGCCCACCGACCTGAGCGAGGACTTGGTGCGCGAGGCCGCGCTGCCCGTGGGCCTGGTGGACGTGAAGGTCTGCGCCGTGAATCAGGTGTGGTCGGGATTGAAGCTGGTAGTCCGAAAAGAGAACCGCGACACCTGGCCGGGCAAACTGGGAACCGGGAACTGAGAACCGGGAACTGACTATGGCGATCTATTTACCGGGAACGACGGAAGAAGAGCAGGTCACGCTGGACGAGCTGACGCCGCGCGAGATCGTGGCCGAGCTGGACAAGTACGTGGTGGGGCAGGGCGCGGCCAAGCGGGCGGTGGCCATCGCGCTGCGCAACCGCATGCGGCGGCAGAAGCTGGCGCCCGAGCTGGCCGACGAGATCATCCCCAAGAACATCATCATGATCGGGCCCACGGGGGTGGGCAAGACGGAGATCGCGCGCCGCCTGGCCAGGCTGGCCAACTCCCCCTTCCTCAAGGTGGAGGCCTCGAAGTTCACCGAGGTGGGCTACGTGGGCCGCGACGTGGATTCCATGATCCGCGACCTGGTCGAGGTCTCCATCGAGATGGTGCGCGAGGAGAAGCTGGAGGACGTGGCCGACAAGGCGGAGCAGAACGCGGAAGAGCGGCTGCTCGACCTGCTGCTGCCGGCGGCGCCGCAGCACGCCGCCGGCTTCGAGACCTCGGTGGAATCGGCCTCGCGCACGCGCGACAAGCTGCGCCAGCAGTTGCGCGAGGGCAAGCTGGACGAGCGCGTGGTCGAGGTGGAGGTGCGGGAGAAGAGCTTTCCCGCCTTCGAGATCATCTCCAACCAGGGCGTGGAGGAGATGGACGTCAACATCAAGGACATGCTGCCCAACATCTTCGGCCAGCGCACCAAGAAGCGGAAGATGAAGGTGAGCGAGGCCATCGAGTACCTGATCCAGGAAGAGGAGCAGCGGCTCATCGACATGGAGCAGGTCACGCGGCTGGCGGTGGAGCGGGTGGAGCAGTCGGGCATCATCTTCCTGGACGAGATCGACAAGATCGCGGGGCGGGAGAGCGGGCACGGCCCCGACGTCTCGCGCGAAGGGGTGCAGCGCGACATCCTGCCCATCGTGGAAGGCACCACCGTGAACACGCGCTACGGCATGGTGCGCACCGACCACATCCTGTTCATCGCGGCGGGCGCCTTCCACGTCTCCAAGCCCAGCGACCTGATCCCGGAATTGCAGGGGCGCTTCCCCATCCGGGTGGAGCTGAAGTCGCTGACCATCGAAGACTTCATCCGCATCCTGACCGAGCCCAAGTCGTCGCTGGTGAAGCAGTACACCGCGCTGCTGGAGACCGAGGGCCTGAAGCTGGAGTTCACGCGCGAGGCCCTGGACGAGATCGCGCGCTTCGCCTTCCGCGTGAACGAGGGCACGGAGAACATCGGGGCACGGCGGCTGCACACCATCATGGAGCGGGTGCTGGACGAGATCAGCTTCGGCGCCCCCGATCTGAAGGAAAAGAACGTGAAGGTGGACGCCGAGTACGTGACCAAGATGCTGGCCGACATCGTGAAGGACCAGGACCTGTCGCGCTACATTCTGTAGAGCGAATTGAGTAATTGAGTAATCGGGTAATTGGGTAATTTGCCGCAGCTCAAGTACCCGATTACCCAATTCCCCAATCTTCCTGTTACCCTGTTCAGCTTCCATGAGAGTGCGAACCACGGCCGGATTCGTGGCCTGCGCGCTGCTGGCGCTGTGCTGCGCCTGCGGGGTGCCGGGAGCGCCGCAGCCGCCCTCGCTCAAGCTGCCCAGGCCGGTGCGCGACCTGCGCGCCCAGCGCAAGGGCGACCAGGTCACGCTCACCTGGACGGCGCCGCGGGTGACCACCGACCAGGAAGGCATCAAGCAGTTGGGCGCAAGCCGCATCTGCCGCAGCCTGGGCGCCGAGCCGGCCACCACCTGCACCCCGGTGGGCGAGGTCACGGGCGCGCAGGCCGCGCCCGCCAATCCAGTGACCTTCGTGGACACGTTGCCCGTCGCCCTGCAGCAGCAGAACCCCAGCGGCTTTGTCAGCTACGCCGTCGAAACCGAAAACGCGGGCGGGCGCAGCGCGGGGTTGTCGAATTCGGCGACGGTGCCGGCGGCCCCCACGCTACCGCCGCCGGACCGCCTCGTCCCGCGGCTGACCGCCGAAGGTCCCGTCCTGGGCTGGACCGTGCCCTCCGACCAGAGCGGAGAACTGCTGCGACCCGAAGCGATGAAGGCGAAGGAAGCGGTCTCCTACGGCTACCGGCTCTACCGGCGGGACAAGGACAAGCCCAATGCCGCGCCCGTCCGGGTTCCGGTGGAGGACGCATTCGCCTCACCTGAGCTGGCCCAGCCCAACCTCAACGTCCGCGACCGCAGCGCGGAATGGGAAAAGACCTACGTGTACTGGGCCACGGTGGTGACCACGGTCAGGGCGGGAGGACAAACCGCGGAGGTCGAGGGGGGCGATTCGCCGGCGGTGGAGGTCCTCGCCCACGACGTCTTCCCGCCGGCGGTGCCCGGCGGCGCGCAGGCGGTGTATTCGCCCATCCCCGGGCAGGCGGGATTCATCGACCTGACCTGGGTGCCCGATACCGAGGCCGACCTCGCCGGCTACAACGTCTACCGGCACGAGGAGGGCGCGGCCCCGGTGAAGATCAACTCCGAGCTGGTGAAGACGCCGGCTTTCCGCGACCGCAACGTCGTAACCGGGCACCGGTATTTCTACTCCATAAGTGCGGTGGACCTGCGCGGGAACGAGAGCCAGAGGTCGAGCGAAGCCAGCGAGGTTGCGCCCCAATGAAATACTGCCGATTCCAATCTCCGGACGGCATCCACTGGGGCCTCGTGGAGCGCGTGGGCGGGAACGAGGTGATCAACCAGATCGCCGCGGCGCACGGCGGCGATCCCTTCTGCCCCGACTTCCATCCCACGCTCACTCACCTGCCGCTGGCGCAGACGCGGCTGCTGGCGCCGGTGGTGCCGTCGAAGATCGTGTGCGTCGGGCGCAACTACCGCGAGCACGCCAAGGAATTGGGCAACGAGGTGCCGGCCGAGCTGCTCATCTTCTTCAAGCCGCCGTCGGCGGTGATCGCGCCGGGGGAAGCCATCCGCCGCCCCAAAGTCTCGGAGCGCGTGGACCACGAGGGCGAGCTGGGAGTGGTGATCGGCAAGATCTGCCGCCACTTGCGCGACGATGAGGATGTGCGCGCCTACATCCGCGGCTACACCTGCGTGAACGACGTCACCGCGCGCGACCTGCAGAAGAAGGACGGGCAGTGGACCCGCGCCAAGGGCTTCGACACCTTCTGCCCGGTGGGCCCGGTGATCACCGACGAGGTGGATCCCTGGGCGGGGCTGGCGGTAGAGACGCGGGTCAACGGCGAGGTGCGGCAGCGCGGCAACACCCGCGAGTTCATCTTTTCTCTCGATGCTATAATCCGCTACGTTTCGCGGGTGATGACGCTCTTTCCCGGAGACTTGATCGCCACCGGCACGCCTGCGGGCGTGGGGCCGCTGCAGGCGGGAGACGTGGTCGAGGTCACGGTCGAGGGAGTGGGGACGCTGAAGAATCCGGTGGTGGATGAAGCGGGCTGATGATCCTGTATTTGTAATTTGTAATTGGTAATTTGTAATTCAGCGCTGCGGCAGACAGAGAAATTGCAAATTACAAATTACCCATTACAAATCACGAGGACGGACGGCCCACCATGAAGTTCTTCTTAGATACTGCGAACCTGAACGAGATCCGCGAGGCGGCCGCGCTGGGCATCCTGGACGGCATCACCACCAATCCTTCGCTGGTGGCCAAGGAAGGGAAGCC
>DATIWW010000074.1:0-15587 GCA_035519175.1 Terriglobales bacterium | reverse complement strand
TGTCACTGCAAGCTGAAGTTCACCTCGATGTTCGCCATCACGGTGACGGGTTTGCCGTCCTTGGTGGCGGGCTTGAAGCGCCACTGCTTGATGGCATCGAGAGCAAGCTTGTCGATGTAAGGCTTGAGCGACTTCACCACCGTCGCCTCCCTGACTTTGCCCTGGTCGTCGATGATCACGCGTACAACCACCGTGCCCTTAAACGGCTTCTGCTCCCTTTCCGGCGGCCCCGGGTTGACCTCGTGAATGACCTTGGGCGGGGTCACGTCTGGTCCGGCCTTGACGACGCCGCTATCGGCGGCGGATGCAGGGGCTTGCGGTGTCTTCGGGTCGTGCCTGGGCGTACTCTGGGCCGCAAGAGGCAGCGAGAATAGCAGCACGCAGACGGCAATGGTCGGACCAGGCCACTGGAACGAATTCACGACAACCTCCTCACCTCACAACCGGGAACTGGGAACTATACACCTAGCCGCGGGCGGCGGAGGCGGGCTGGGGCTGCGCCCGCCGCGCAGCGCAGGCTTGAATGAAGGCGCGGAAGAGCGCCTGCGAGGCGGGATCGTCGTCGTAACTGCGCTCGGGATGCCACTGCACGCCCAGCACCCAGTGGCCGGGAAGCGTGCCTTCCAGCGCCTCGATGACGTTGTCCACCGGGGAGACCGCGGCCACGCGCAGCCCGTCGCCCACCACCTGCACCGCCTGGTGGTGGCTGGAGTTGACCTCCAAGGGCCGGCCCAGCATGCCGTCGTCGCGCAGCGCGGGCGCCGGCTCCAGGTACTCGCCCACGATCTGGGCCAGGTGCGAGGCCGGGTCCACCGCCACCATATGGGCGCGCACCAGCTTGCGTCCGGCGGCGTGGGGCACGTGCGAGCCGAATTCGCTCTCGATGTCCTGCACCAGCGTGCCGGTGCGCCACACGTTCAGCATCTGCAGGCCGTAGCAGATGGCGAAGATGGGCTTGCGCATGTTGTAGGCATCCTGCACCAGCAGTTCGTCCACGTTGTCGCGCAGGGGATCGGGGGGCGCGGTCTTGGGATGGCGCGCGGCGCCGTACTTCTCGGGATCGAGGTCGGCCTTGCTGCCCGGCAGCAACACGCCCTCGCAGGCCATCAGCCGGCGCGCCAGGTCCTCGGGGGGCGGATCCAGGGTGATGACCACGGGCTCACCGCCCGCCTGCTCGATGGCCGCCAGGTACTGGGGCAGGGCGCGCTCCGCGTACTCGCGGTCTTGCGAGTAGGGCACGGGGATGGCGATGCGGGGCTGGGGCACCGCTTCATTCTAAAGGACTCACCGCCGAGAACGGCGAGAACAAACGATCCGACGCGATGGCCATGCTGAGCGAGCCGGAGCCCCGCTGGCGGGACGCCGCCAGGGCGCCCCGGCAACCGGCCGTCACGGGTTCCCGCTGCTCATCACGAATCGGGAACCACCCTCAAGAAGGGGCCGTATCCATCGAGGCGAACGGCAGGCCGGGTTTCTCTGGGAGCCAGGCTGGCCCCGCGGGTAGACTCATGGGTCTGATAAGGAGAGGACGAAATGAAAGCTGGACGAAGGTTGTGCTTGGGGCTGGTGGTGCTGCTCAGCCTGCCGCTGTGGGCGGCGGAGCCGCTGCGCTTCCGCGTGACTCTGGCGCCGGAGCTGGGCACAGGCACGGTGTCGGGGCGGCTGCTGGTCTTTCTGCAGGCGGGGACCGCGGCCAAGCGCCCGCTCGCGCCCGACTTCCTGGAGCCGCAGAAGGTGTGGATGGAGGCCATCGAGGTGCACGACCTGGTGCCGGGGCGGCCGCTGGAGGTCGCGCCCACCCTGGCCTTCCCCAAGCCCTTCGCCGAGGCCGCGCCCGGCGACTATCAGCTCATGGCCGTGCTCGACACCCGCCACACCTTCGCCTACTCCGGGCTGGGCGAGGGCGGCCTGCGCAGCGAGGTCATCACCATGAAGAGCTTCAACCCGGCCGCGGCCGCCCCGGTGGAGTTCTCCCTCAGCGTGCGCGTCCCCGGCGAAACCGTGGGCGAGAGCGAGACGCTGAAGCTGGTGGAGATGGAGAGCCCGCGGCTGAGCCGCTTCTGGGGACGTCCCGTCACCATGAAGGCGGCGGTGCTGCTGCCGCCCAGCTATGCCGCTTCGCCGGGGAGGAAATACCCCACCGTGTACGTGGTGCACGGCTTCGAGGGCACCCACATCTCGGGCGCGCTGTACCAGGCGCCGCGCCTGGCCCAGGAGATGGCGGCGCACCAGAGGCCGGAGATGATCTACGTCTTCCTCGACGGGCAGTGCCCGCTGGGCCACCACGAGTTCGCCGACTCGGTCAACAACGGTCCCTGGGGCGAGTCCCTGGTCAGGGAGTTCATCCCCTACCTGGAAAAGCAGTTCCACATGGACGGGGTGGCGCGCGGGCGGCTGCTCACCGGGCACTCCTCCGGGGGCTGGTCCACGCTGTGGCTGGAGACGCATTACCCCGCGGTCTTCGGCGGCACCTGGTCCACCTCGCCCGACCCTCCCGACTTCCGCAGTTTGACCGACGTGGACCTGCTGGCGGGCGAGAACCTCTACCGCAAAGCCGACGGCACGCCGCGCAACCTGGTGCGCTACCACGGGCGGCAGATCATGAGCATCGAGGAATACGTGCGCCTGGAAGAGGTGGAGGGAGACTACGGCGGGCAGTTTGAGTCCTTCAACGCGGTCTTCAGCCCGCGCGGCGACGATGGCCGCCCCATGCCCATGTTCGACACCACCACCGGCGCCCCCTACCCCGAGGTGGTGAAGGAGTGGGAGGAGAATTACGACATCGACGCCTACCTGAAGAGGAACTGGGTCCGGCTGCGCCCCGAACTGCGCGGCAAGCTGCACCTGTGGGTGGGCGCGGAGGACAACTTCCACCTGGAGGACGGAGTGCGCCTGCTGGAGCAGACCTTGGAGCAACTGGGCGGGGCGGAGGCCAGAGTCACCTACGTGCCAGGCCGCGACCATTTCGACCTCTACCGCGGCGGGCTGAGCCAGGAGATCGCGCGCCAGATGTACGCGGTCGCGCGCCCGGAGAAGAAGAAGGATTAACCGCCGCGAACGCAGAGAGCGCAGAGAACAGACGAATCTGAAGCGAGTGTCATGCTGAGCGAGCCGGAGTCCCGCTGGGCGGGACGACGGCGAGTCGAAACACCTGGGTTTTTGTTTGTGCGGACCTGCGGATGCAGAAGCCTGGCTGCCTCAAGGATGTCATCCTTCCGCCGACCGAAGGGAGGCGGGAGGATCTGACGACAACAACTGCACCACCAGTGCGGTCGTGCCGCCACGCTCGCCAGATCCTCCGCTCGGCTTCGCCTCGCGAAGGATGACAGCTCCGATGATTCCTCTTCTCCTCTGCGATCTCTGCGGTCTCTGCGGTCAACTCTTTTCTCGCGGGTCGGGCAGATCGGAGTGCGCGTAGTACAAGTCGGCGACGGCCTGCTGGGCGCGGGCGGCGAGGGCGTCCATGTCGCGTGGCCCCAGGCCCTGGGTGGGGATGGGCTCGCCCGCCAGCAACTGCAGGGGCCGCGGCCGGATGTGGTAGGTGTCCATGGGCAGCATCTCGAAGGTGCCCACCAGCGCCAGGGGCACCACGTCCACGCCGGCGCGGATGGCGGCGTAGAAGGCCCCGCCCAGAAAAGGCTTGAGGTTCCCGTCGGGCGAGCGCCCGCCCTCGGGGAAGACCACCAGCGGCATGCCGCTGCGCAGGGTCTCCACCGCCTGCGCCAGCCCGCGCTTGGCCAGGCGCACGTTGTCCTTGTCCACCTCGATCTGCCCCGAGCGCCGCAGGTGCCAGCCCACGAAGGGGTAGCGGAAGATCACGCTCTTGGCGATGATGCGGAAGGGGAAGGCGAGGTACACGTAGAGCATGGGAATGTCGAGCGCGGAGATGTGGTTGGCGACGTAGAGGTTGGGCCGGGTGGTGTCCACGCGCTCCAGGCCGCGGACCGTGACCGGAGCGCCGATGGTCTTCAGGATGAGCCACGACCACAGCCGCGCGAACTTGTGCTGCACCCGCCCGCGGCGGTCGAAGAGGGAAGAAAGCAGCGAGAGCGCCCCCAGCACGATGGTGTAGGACCAGATCAGGGGGTCGTAGAAAAAGTAGCTGCGCAGGCGGCTGAGGAGCCCGTACTTCTTCTGCACCACCCTTCGACTTCGCTCAGGGCAGGCGCCGGACACTGAGGGCGCAGAGGAAGAAGCAGGCGGGGGAGAGTTTCCCGGCTCCGAGGAAGCGCCCGGCGGTTTGGTCTCGCTAGTCGCCATGAAGCACGGCCAGGGCTTCGCCGACCACGTAGATGGAGCCGGTGACCACCACGATACCGTCGGGGGCGGCGAGGGAGCGGGCGCGGGCCAGGGCGGCGGGCACGTCGGGCTCGCACCGGATCTCGGCGGCAAAGCGCGGGGCGGCGGCGCGGATCTCCTCGGGCGCGGCCGAGCGCGGGTTCTGGGCGCGGGTGGCGATCACGTGTGCCGCCAGCGGAAAGAGGATCTCGGCCATCTCGGCGATGGCCTTGTCGCGCATGGCCCCGAAGACGAAGGTGAGCGGGCGATCGCTGCAGCCGGCGGAGAGGGTCGCACGCAGCGCCCACGCCCCGGCGGGGTTGTGGGCGACGTCGAGGACCAGTCGCCGCTTCCCGGTTCCCAGTTCCCAGTCAAAGACCTGGAAGCGGCCGGGCCAGCGGGTCTGGCGGATGCCTTGCTCGATCTGGCGGGCGGAGATGGAGAAGCCGCACTGGTTGAGTTCGACCGCGGCGGCGATGGCCAGCGCCAGGTTGCGCACTTGGTGGCGCCCGGGGAGGGGGGAGTCCACCCGGATGGTCTGGCCCAGGACGTCGAGGGGATAGCGGTTGCGGAAGGAGTCGTTGGTCGTTAGTCGTTGGTCGTTAGCAACTGCAGATCCCTCGCTGCGCTCGGGATGACAATCCCAAGGGGAAGCTCCGGGAGAGACCGGCGGCACGTAGGCGACCGCAGAAACGGCGCGCGCCCCGCGCTCCAGCATGGTATTGCCGAGCACCTGGTTGGCCTCGGGATGCTGCGGCAGGGTGACCACCGTGCCCCCGGGGCGGATGATGCCCGCCTTCTCGCCCGCGATCTCGCGCAGGGTGTTTCCCAGGAACCTCTGGTGGTCGAGGGCGATGTCGGTGATGACGGCGACGCAGGGCTCGACCACGTTGGTGGCGTCCAGCCGGCCGCCCATGCCCACCTCGAGCACCGCGAGGTCCACTGCGCCCTCGGCGAAGTAGTCGAAGGCCATAGCGGTCAGCATCTCGAAAAAGCTGGGATGCCAGGGCAGGTCGCCGCGCGCCACCAGCTCGGTGGCCACGCGCTCCACGCGCTCGTGCAGGGCGGCGAACTCGGGGTCGCCGATGGGCTCCCCGTCCACCTGCAGCCTCTCGTTGACCTTCTGCAGGTGCGGCGAAGTGTAGAGGGCGGTGCGGTAGCCGGCGGCGCGCAGGATCGCGGCCAGGGTGGCGGCGGTCGAGCCTTTGCCGTTGGTCCCGGCGATCAGCACCGAGGGGAAGCGGCGCTCCGGGTGGCCCAGCGCGGCCAGCAGCACGCGCATGTGCGCCAGGTCGAACTTGGCGGAGGGAGTCTGGTGCAATTCGTGCCCCAGCTCCAGCAACTGCGCCACTGCCCGGTCGTAGGTCATGGGTGGAAGCGATTCATTTAACCACAAGGGCCGGGGAGAAAGGGGTGCGCGGGGAGCCGGGATTCAGTCGGCCTGGTCGAAGGAGACGGTCTCCGGCTCCTTGGCGCTCATGCGGGCGGCCGCGATGCGGGCGACCTCCTCCTGCACCACCGGATATTGCCGGGAGAGCTCGAGAAAGAGCTCCCGGTCGATCTCCGCCAGTTGGGACTCGACCAGGGTCATCACGGTGGCCCGGCGCGGCGTGCCGAAGAGCAGTGACATCTCGCCGAAGAACGAGCCGGCAAAGAGCCGCGGCCGGCGCTCGGGGTCGGCAAACTGCGTGCCCTGCACCTCCAGGATGCCCGACAGCACGAGGAAAAGCGAACTGCCCTCGCTCCCTTCCTTCACCACCGCACTCCCCGCTGGGTGATGATTCACCCGGACGCGTCCCAGCAGCATCTCCATGCCGCTCTGCGGCAAGCCCTGGAAGAGGGGAATGCTGGCCAGCAGGTCTGCCAGCGAAGGGTGCAGGCGGCGGCGGGCGTCCTGCAGCACATCAGCGTGCAGGTGGTCCACCATGTCCAGGGCGCGGGCATAGACCGCGTCGCTGATGACGTCCGCCTCGGCCAGCTCCTCCAAGGCGTGGCGCGACGAGGCTCCCACCGAGCGCGCCATGAACTGCGACTGCACGGCGACCCCGAGGTGCGGCACCGCCTTGTAAAACTCCTCCAGCTTCCCGTGCGCGGCATGCTTCCAGCGGCGCAAGAGGCCCGCGGCTTCGCCTTCCTGGTCCAGGGCGCGCTCCGCCTCGCTGAGGCCGAACTCCAGGTGCAGCAGGATCTCGAAGGTGGTGGCCAGATCCTGGACGCTGCGCCGGCGCGGCAGCCAGGGCCAGCGGGCCTTCCTGCGGAACGCGCCCTCGAAGGCGAAGTCGCGCAACCTGTCCGCCGCGCCGCCCTGAAAGAGTTCCAGCCGCTCCGCCACCAGCCGGCTCAACCTCAGGTAAGCGCGCTGCGAGAGCACCTGGTCTTCCAGTTGCCGGTTGTAGTACTGCTGTTCGGCGAGCAGCATGCGCTGGGTCTCGTAGCGGTGGGCGGCGTGCTGGCGCACCTCGGCGGCCTCCTCCAGGGGCGCCAGCGAGCGCTGCCGGAGATCGCTGACCAACTGCGCGGAGAGCGCTCCGCTGCCGGCGGCGCGCGCGAGCTGGGCGAAGACGCGCTGCAGCACCTCCTGCAAGCTCAAGGCGTAGAAGTGCTGCTCGTCCCGGCTGAGGCGCATCAGTCCCAGCCGCTGCATGAGCGGGGCCAGGGTCAGAGCATTGACCAGCAGAGAGAACAGGACCACCGCCCCCGCCATGGCCAGGAAGAGGTGTTTGTAGGCGAAGTCCTGGGGCAGGAGGAATACCAGCGCGAGCGCCAGTCCGCCGCGCAGCCCGCCCCAGATCAGAACCGCCTGGTAGGCGGCGCTGATGCGTTCCATCCGCGACCACAGATTGAGCGGGAGCAGGGTGCCCGCCACCGAGAGGGCGCGGGCCAGATAGACCACCAGCAGCATCGCCGGCAGATACACGAACGCGCGCGCCAAGGTCTCCGGATTCACCGCTAGGCCCACAGCCAGAAAGACGAGCGTATTGCAGGAAAGGGCGACGAATTCCCACAGCGAGTGCATGCCGCGGAGGGCCTCGCCGCTGAGCTCCAGGCGAGCGCGGTTGCCCAGGTACATGCCCACCGTCATGGTGGACATGACTCCGCTCACGTGAAAGACGTGGTCGGCGAGGATGAAGCTGATATAGGCAAAGGCGACGGTCAGGCCGACCTGGGCCGCTCCCACCTCGGTGGTGGCGCGCAGCAGCAGACTGGCTACCAGGACCACCGCCAGT
Source organism: Terriglobales bacterium (assembly GCA_035519175.1). Lineage (GTDB taxonomy): Bacteria > Acidobacteriota > Terriglobia > Terriglobales > Acidobacteriaceae > DASPRL01. The sequence continues at coordinate 8,082 of DATIWW010000074.1, read as the reverse complement.
CCCACCAGGATGCCGCCGAGGGCGACCCGGAGAAACGCGCCCGTCCCGTACAGCAGCAGGTGGGCGTGGCCGGCGCCGCGAAAGACGATCTCGGCGAGGACGCTGTACAGAACGATGGCGGTGCCGTCGTTGAGCAGGCTTTCGCCCTCCAGGAGCATGGAAAGCCGGCGCGGCGCGCCGATCTCCTTGAACAAAGCCACCACCGCCACCGGGTCGGTGGCCGAGATGAGCGCTCCGAAGAGCAAGCCGGCGGGATAGGGGATCGCCAGAAGCGCATGCAGACCCAGGCCGATGAGGCCGGTGGAGACGGCCAGCGCCGCCACTGCCAGCGCCGTCACCGGCACCAGATCGCGCCGCAGATCGGCGAAGTTGATGTGATAGGCGGATTCGAAGACCAGCGGCGGCAGCAGCACGTATAGGATGATGCCGGGGAAGCCATTCCAGACCGAGTCCGGCACGCCGTGTCCGGTGCGCGCCAGCACGAAGCCGGCAGCGATGCCCAGCAACACCAGAAAAACGCTGTGCGGCAAGCGCAGCAGGGGCGCCAAGCGAGTGGCAAGAAAGCCGATGCCCAGCAGGATCGCGATGATCAGTACGGAATCGGCCATGACTCTTCCGCCTGGCACCCCGGTGACCTACCGCCGATGAATGCGCCCACTGCCGGATCGTAGGTCATGGGGAAACCGCTATTCTAACCACAGAGGACACAGAGGACACGGAGGAGAGGTTTCAAAGTTTCAAGGTTTCAAGGTCTCAAAGAGATACGCGCGGTGCAGCACCTTGAAACTCTGAACCCTGCTGGCGACTGGCGACCGGCTAGTAGCGACTAGGAGGACTCCACTTCCAGGCCTTGGGCGCGCCGTGCCCGCCGCTGTTCCCAGTCGCCCGCTGCGGCAAACACAAGACCGTCGATCCAGTGCAGGGCAGGGCGAATCACAGGATAGATGCGCCCCAGCCCGTGGATGCCCACGCACAGCAGCAACACGATACCGAAGACGCGAGCGAGCCGAGCAAGGGGAGCGGCGGGCGCGCCTTCGTCGCCCCAGACCATCAGCACCGTGACCAGGGCGCCCGCCGCGATGGGGAGCGCAAAGCGCACGTCGGCCACCACGGGCTTCAGCCCGGGAGATGTCAGGGCCAAGAGGTACATCAGATAGTCGAGCAGGCCGGCAGCCAAGAAAGCAGCGACGACGAGGAAGAAGAACTTGTGCCGCTGGTAAAGGGGGCGCTCGTCTTCAACAGACTCGAACATGGCCATCAGTTACCGTTCGTCGCGCACATGAACTCCAGCGCCCGGGCGATGTAGGCGCGCAGGTCCTTGCGCGGGACCACGGCGTCGAGCATGCCGTGCTCCAGCAGGAACTCGGCGCGCTGGAAGCCCTCGGGCAGCTTCTGGCGGATGGTCTGCTCGATGACGCGCGGCCCGGCAAAACCGATCAGCGCTCCGGGCTCGGCGATGTTCAGGTCGCCCAGCATGGCGTAGCTGGCGGTCACCCCGCCGGTGGTGGGGTCGGTGAGCACGGAGATGTAGGGGACCTTGGCCTCGTCCAGGCGGGCCAGCGCGGCCGAGATCTTGGCCATCTGCATGAGCGAAACCACGCCCTCCATCATGCGCGCCCCGCCCGAGGCGGAGACGATGATGAGCGGCTTCTTCTGCTCCGTGGCGCGCTCGATGGCGCGGGTGATGGCCTCGCCCACCACCGCCCCCATCGAGCCCCCGATGAAGGCGTACTCCATCGAGCTGACGATGACCGGGCGTCCGGCCAGCGTGCCCTGGGCGTTGAGCACGGCGTCCTTCAGGCCGGTGGAGTGCTTGGCCTGGCGCAGGCGCTCGGAGTAGGGGCGCACGTCGGTGAACTTGAGCGGATCGCTGGAGGCCAGGTTGCCGTCCTCCAGGGTGTAGCCGGGATCGAGCAGCAGCTCCAGGCGGGCGCGGGCGTCGATGCGGAAGTGGCGCTCGCACTTGGGGCAGACGTTCCAGTTCTCGTCCAGGTCCTTCTTCCAGATGATCTGGCGGCAGCCCTCACACTTCACCCACAGGCCCTCGGTGCGGACCTTCTTTTCGCCCGAGCCATCGAGTTCGGAGGATTCGCGCTTGAACCAGGACATAAGCAGACGGCAGACGTCAGACCTCAGACGTCAGCAAGAGGACAGTATATAGAAAGCAAGGCCGGCCGGGGCGGCGGGCTAGTACTCGATCCCACGCTGCGCCTCCACGCCCTTCTCGTAGGCGTGCTTGACCTGGCGCATCTCGGTGACGGTGTCGGCCAGCTCCACGATTGTCGGATGAGCGTTGCGCCCCGTCAAGATGACATGCACCCGCTCCGGCTTCTTCTTCAGGGCCGCGACCACGCGCGCCGGATCCAGCATCTTGTAGGTGATGGCGTAGTTGATCTCGTCGAGGATGACCAGGTCCCACTGCCCGGACTGGATGGCTTGCTCGGCCTCCTTCCAGGCTTCTTCCACCAGGCGCACGTCCTCGGGGTCGGGCTCGGCCCCGCCCACCTTCACGAAGCCGCGGCCCATCTGCTTGAGAACGAACTTGTCGCCGAAGGCCTGCACCGCGTCCAGTTCGCCGTAGTGCCAGGAGCCCTTGAGGAACTGCAGCATGAGGACCTTCAAGCCCTGGCCGACGGCGCGCAGGGCGGTGCCCAGGGCGGCGGTGGTCTTGCCCTTGCCGGGGCCGGTGTGGACGATGATGAGGCCGCGCTTGGTGTCGGGCATGGCTTAAGACGTCAGACGTCGGACGTCAAGTCCTGAGCGAGTTGCACCTGGGTTTCCAGTTCCACGAGGGACCCGCGGGCGTTGCCCAGAAAGTGCTGGAACTCGGGATCGGTCCGCCGGCCCTGGCCCTCGGCGATGTTCGAGGGCACTGACACAGCCGCTCGCCGCATTTGCGCGGTCAGGCCGTACATCTCCCTCTGGGGAAAACTATCGGTGCGGCGATAGATCGCGGCGGCCAGCTTCATGGCCTTCTGCCATACGATGAGTTCCCGATAATTGCCCATGTCAGCTCCTCGCTGACGCCTGACGTCCGACGTCTGACGTCTAATGGCCCGTGTGATAGGGGTGTCCTTTCAGGATTGTAAACGCCCGGTAGAGCTGTTCCAGCAAAACCACGCGCGCCAATTCGTGGGCCAGGGTCATCTTGCCGAAGGAGAGCACCAGGTCGGCGGAGCGGCGGGCCTCCTGGGAGAAGCCGTTGGCGGGGCCCACCGCGAAGATCAGCCACTGGATGCCGCGCTCCTGCTGGTCGCGCAGCAGTTCGGCGAACTCCTCGCTGGTGAGCTGGCGACCGCGCTGGTCCAGCAGGACCGAGAGCGGGCGGGTGCGCCCCGCCGAGCGCTCCAGAGAACCCAGCAGGGCCTGCTCGGTGGCGAACTCCTGCGACTCGGTGGGCAGGTAGCGCCCCAACCGCTGCAAGTACTCGTGCGTCAAGGAGTTAATGGCTGGGGAGCGGGTCTTGCCCACCCAGGCGATGCGCAGCTTCATGGTGGATTGATTCTAACCGCAGGGGTAGCCTAGTTACTAAAGTACATGACCCTTAGGCATGGTGCATTCCACCATACGGACATGTACCATTTTGCGCCAGAGAGGTTACCCTCTCTGGTTCAGGGACCGAGGCCCAGCGCGAGGTCAGGCGAGGCGCCTATGGGCAATGGACAAAGCGGGACCGGAACGATGGAAGCGCGGGCGCATCCGCGCTGGCCCACCGACCTGGAAGTGCTCTACGGGGCCCAGCAACTGGCGCGCGGGCGTGCCTTGGACCTCAGCGAGCGCGGCATCGGCTTCAGCGGCGCGGTCGGCTATCCCGTGGGCAGCGACATCGAGATCCACTTTCGCCAGGGGGCGCCGGTGGAATGGTTCAAGGCCCGCGGCGTCGTCCGCCATTCCGGCCGCGACCGCATGGGAGTGGAATTCGTCGGCCTGGGCATGTTCGACCGCACCCGCATCCAGGAGATGATCCACCGGGGGATGACAGAAGGGGGCGGCAACGCTTGAAGCCGGCGACCCCGCCGGCCCTCTGAGGCCGCGCATGGCGACAGGACTCCAAAACGGAAGCGGCGGGCCCGACCGCCGGGGCTGCCCCCGCTGGCGCACCGCCCTCCAGGTCCGCTACGGCGATGGCGACGCCCAAGCCGACGGCCTGGGCGTGGACATCAGCGAGACCGGCATCGGCTTCAAAGGCGCCCAGGTATGGCCGGTGGGCGCCACCCTGGAGCTGCGCTTCAAGCCTGATTCCCCCGTCGCCGACTGGTTCCGGGCGCGGGCGGTGGTGCGCAACGTCAACCACGACCGCATGGGCGCCGAGTTCCTGGGCATGGGCTCGGCCGACCGCATGCGCATCCTGGAGATGATCTACCGCGACATCGCCATGCGCCGCCGCTAGAGCGTCGTCGCCTTGCTGGCGATGAGGTCCTTCACCCGGGCCACGAACTCCCCCGCCGCCATGTCCTCGGTCTTCTCTTTGCCGCGGGCGCGGACGTTGACCTTGCCGGCCTCGGCTTCCTTGTCGCCCACGATCAGCAGGAACGGCACCTTCTGCAGCGCGTGCTCGCGGATCTTGGCGTTCATCTTCTCCGGGCGTGCGTCCACGTGCACGCGCACTCCGGCGGCCTGGAGCTGCTTGGCCACCGAGCCCGCGTATTCCGCGTGGCGCTCGCTGATGGGGATCAAGACCGCCTGCACCGGCGAGAGCCACACCGGGAAGGCCCCGGCGTAGTGCTCGATCAGCACTCCGAAGAAGCGCTCGATGGAGCCGTAGAGAGCGCGGTGCACCATCATCGGCTGGTGGCGGGCGCCGTCCTCGCCCACGTACTCCAGCCCGAAGCGCTCGGGCAGGTTGAAATCGAACTGCACGGTGGAGAGCTGCCAGGGGCGCCCGATGGCGTCCACCAGCTTGACGTCGATCTTGGGGCCGTAGAACACGGCCTCCCCGGGCATGGTCTTGTAGGGGACGTTGCGGCGCTGCAGCGCCTTCTCCAGGGAGCGGATGGCCAATTCCCAGTTGGCGTCCGAACCGGCGTAGGACTTGCGGTCGTTCTTGTCCCAGACGGAGAGCTCGGCGTTGTAGTCGGTGAAGCCGTAGACCTTGAGCACGGCCTCGGCGAACTCCAGGCAGCCGTCGATCTCGCTCTCGATCTGCTGCGGGGTGCAGAAGATGTGGGCGTCGTCCTGGGTGAAGCCGCGCACCCGCAACAGCCCGTGCATCACCCCGGAGCGCTCGTAGCGGTAGACCGTGCCCAGCTCGCCCAAGCGCACCGGCAGGTCGCGGTAGGAGCGCAACTGGTCCTTGTAGATGAGGATGTGCCCCGGGCAGTTCATGGGCTTGACGCGGTACTCGGCGTCCTCCAGCTCCATGGGGGTGAACATGTTCTGCGCGTAGAAACCCTCGTGCCCGCTGACCTCCCACAGGTGGCGGCGGAAGACGTGCGGGGTGTAGACCAGGGAGTAGCCCCGCTTGAGGTACTCGGCGCGCAGCCAGTCTTCCATCTCCTTGCGGATGATGCCGCCCTTGGGATGCCAGAAGATGAGCCCCGGCCCCGCCAATTCCTGGATGGAGAACAGGTCGAGCTGCTTGCCCAGCACGCGGTGGTCGCGCTTGCGGGCCTCCTCCATGCGGTGCAGGTACTCGTCCAGCTCCTTCTTGCTGTAGAAGCTGGTGCCGTAGATGCGCTGCAGTTGCGGGTTCTTCTCGTCGCCCAGCCAGTAGGCGCCGGCGATGGAGAGCAGCTTGAAGGCCTTGATGCGCCCGGTGGAGGGGATGTGCGGCCCGCGGCAGAAGTCCACGAACTTGCCGGTGCGGTAGAGCGAGATCTTCTCATCGGCGGCGGTGAACTGCTCGATGAAGTGGCACTTCATGAAGTCGCCCTCGCTCTGGAACCGCTCCAGGCCCTCCTTGCGCGGCAGGAAGTCCTGCGCGTAGGGGATGTCCTGCGCCACCAATTCCTGCATCTTCTTCTCGATCTTCTCCAGGTCCTCGGGGGTGAAGGGAGTGGGGCGGTAGAAGTCGTAGAAGAATCCGCTCTCGGTGGGCGGGCCGTGGCCCAGCTTGGTCTCGGGGAAGAGTTCGAGCACGGCCGCGGCCAGCAGGTGGGCGGAGGAGTGGCGGAAGACCTCGAGCGCCTCCGGATCCTTCGAGGTGAGGATGCGCAATTCGGCGTCCTTCTCCAGCGGGCGGGCCAGATCGATGAGCGAGCCGTTGGTGCGGGCAACCAGCGCGGCCTCAGCCAGGCGCGGGGAGATCTGGCGCGCGATCTCCAGCGCGGTGGTGCCTCGCGGCACCTCGCGGACGCTGCCGTCGGGAAGCTTGATGTGGATGCTCTCGGCCATTGCGGGAACCATGTGGCACAGCCGCCCCCGGCTGTGCGCTGGAAATTTTCAGTCTATCGGAGGCGGTTCAGGGGGTCAACGCGGGGTAGGTAAGGAGACAGCGCGCTGGGGCCCTATTACCATTTGTGAGCGATGGCCTGCCGCGGCGTCCATTTCGCAATCACCACCGAAGAAGCCGAACGTCTGAAGGGGGCGTCCGGCGATGATGCTGAGGTCCTTCACCTTGTCCAGGATGAGATCGAACAAGCCTGGGATGAAGAGCATCTGTGCGAAACCGACAAGGCATGGGACGCCATCCATCGCTGCTTGACGAACGGCACGCTGAGAAGTGATCGAGACTCCTATCCGCTGAGTCTGTGCATTCTCGGGGGCCAACAGTTGCACCGGGGCGAGACCTACATCATCAGCCTGGTCACGCCAGACGAGGTGAGCAGCGTTGCCGCCGCGCTGAGGCCGCTTACTAAAGATCGGCTCCGGACGCGGTACTTTGCCATGGACCCCAAAGATTACGGGCTGAATCTCGACGACCAAGACTTTGAATACACCTGGGAGTACTTCGAAGGAGTTCGCGACTTTTATCAGAAAGCCGCCAGCGAAGGCCGCTGGGTGATCTTTAGCGTCGACCAGTGACACTCACAGTGGCGTAGCGCGCACTCAGGGTCGCAGGCGCGGCAGCCAGCGGCGGACGCGCGCGCAATACTGCTCGTATTCGGCGCCGAACTTCGCGCGCAGCGTCGGTTCCTCGTAGAGAAGGACAAAGAGATAGAAGCCCAGCCAGACCGCCAAGCCGTATTCCAGCACCACCACGCTGCCGAAGAGCAGTCCCTGGCCGAAGATGAGCGCGAGGACGGCGACGTACATGGGATTGCGCACGTAGCGATAGAGACCGCTGACCACCAGGTGCTGCGGCGGCGCGATGGGCGCCGGCGTGCCCAGGCCTTGCAGGGCAAAGCGCCCGAAGGAATCCAGCAGCACGGCAAGGCCGGCGGCGATCAGCGGCACTCCCACCACGCGCAAGGGAAGGAAGCCGAGCAGAGGAGGCGCCAGGCGCCACCGGCAGAGCGTCCAGGGGATATAGACGGCGAGCGTCCCTGGAGCCACGACCAGGAAGAGGGCCGACCCGGCAAGAGCGCTGGCGCGTTTCATCGCTCACCCCGTCAACGCAACCCGGCTTCCCACTTCGACTGCCCGGTGAAGTGGTTCCGCATCCCGGGATACAGCCAGCGGAAGAAGACCACGAAGGCGGCGAGGTAGACGACCCCGCCCACGAGGAAGGTCCAGAGCGCGGCGCGGTGCAGCAAGAGCATGCTGAAGAAGCTGGCCACCATCCACGTCCCCAGCGCCACCACGGCCGCGGCAAACATGCAGAGCAGGGTGGTGGCGATGGCGGCTTTGATCTTCCCGGCCAGCATGGGGCTCCTGAAACGTGCGATTATACGCTGATGAAGCGGAGGTCTCCGGCGCTGCCCGCGAGGTCCTTCGCAGGCTGAAGCCTGCTCAGGATGACGCCCTCCGGCCTCATCTGATCGGTCATGAAAGCCCAGATCAAGTTCGGGCACATCCGCGGCATCGAGATCGGCCTGCACTACTCCTGGCTGCTGATCGCGGTGCTCATCACCGTGGGCCTGGCCGGACACTTCCGCGAGGTCAACCCCGGCTGGGGCGAGGTGGTGATCTGGTCGTCCGCCATCGTCACCGGCGTGCTCTTCTTCTTCTTCATCCTGGTGCACGAGCTCTCGCACGCGCTGG
>DATIWW010000073.1:0-10816 GCA_035519175.1 Terriglobales bacterium | reverse complement strand
AGCGCTCCCATCCCCGCCTGCCCAAGCCCGATGCCCAGCTCCTGACGGAGATGGCGCAGGTGGTGGAGGCGCAGTTGGGGCAACTCTACCAGGGATTCCTGGAACGCGACCTGGAACCGGCGCGCGGCGCGGTGCAGGCCGACAGCCGGCTCGACGCCATGCGCCACTCCGCCTTCCACCGGCACCTGCAGAGCAAAGATCAGGACGACACCGCCCGGCGCATCGACGTGTTGCTCATGGCGCAAGCCCTGGAGCGCGCCGGCGATCACGGCAAGAACCTGGCCGAGGAGCTTTTCTACCTGGTGGAGGGGCGCAGCCTGCGCCACGTTCCCGCCCGCCAGCGGCAGACCGAATTCGACCTGGCCCGCAACGAACCCTAGGCCGTGCGCGAGCACGGGAGCAGTCGGGATGTCCAGCCTAACGCCTAACTGTGCAGGGAGGATGAGGTGACCACCAGCGAGAAGCAAGAACGCATCTGGTTCCATCCCTCGAAGTTCTGGGGAGCGACCAAGGACATGCCCCCGGAGCAAGTGGAGACGCTGTGGGAAAGCGTGCTGCAACTGGCGGCCGCGCGCAACCTGGAGGCGCTGCAGCACTACGATTTCATCTGCGTCGGCAGCGCCATCCTGACTCGAAGACCCCGTCCCTGAACCCGGCCGCGGGGGCCGTGGAAGCGACGGGCCTTACTGGCCCGCCGCCGCTACCAGCAGTGTGGCCAGGCAGAGCCACGTCCCGAAGCCCAGGACGTAGAGCGCCAGCCGCACGGCCACGTGGTCGATGATGCGGTTGTACTTCGCGTCCATCTTCGTTCCCCCCTTTCCTGCTTCCCCTTCAGGCTAACCAAGCGGGATGACATTGCGATGGCATTCCTGTGAATCCTGGGTGAATTGACCAGCGCACGAAAAAGGCCCGCTGCGCCGCAGGAGCGCAGCGGGCCGGCTGGGAAGGCAAGCGGCTCAGTGATCGTCGTCGCCGTCCAGGCGAAGGCCCGTGCCCGGATCCAGGAACAGGCGCCCGGCGCGCCGTTCATGGAAGTCGAACAGGTTGAGGAGCGAGCCCGCCTTGGCGTCGAACGACCCGTCGATCCGCCCCAGGTCCCAGTTGTCCTCGATGAAGCGCAGGATGGAGGACTGGTCGGTGGTGGTGCCGTCGACGAAGTTGACCTTGGCGAAGGGGGAGATCACCAGCAGGGGCAGGCGAGGGCCGTAGCCGCAGCGGCCGGGGATGCCGCCCACGGGCGTGGTCCCGCAGTTCCCCGGCCCGTTGAGCGCGTCGTCCACCGTGCTGGACTGGCTCACGATAGGGGGCATCACGTGGTCGTACCAGCCATCGGAATCATCGTAGGAGATGATGATGGCCATGCTGTTCCACTCCGGCGTCCGCTGCAGCCGGTTGATGGTCTGGACCAGGAAGACCTGCTCGGCCAGGGGATCGGAGTAGCCGGCGTGCCCGTCCTGGTAGGCCGGGGCCTTCAGGAAGCTGACCGCCGGCATGTTGCCGTGGTCCACCGCCGCCCAAAAATCGCTCAGATCGTACTGGTGATTGGCCTGGTCGGTCCTCCCGATCATGCTCACCGAGCTGGGAGGCAGGTGGTGCGGGTTGGAGGTGGAAGCATAGAACTGGAAGGGCTGGTGGTGCGGGATGTAGTCGCCCTTGGGTTTGCCGTCGCTGCCGATGTGGGTGGCGCCGCAGACCGCCTTGCCCCCGACCACGGCGGTGGGCTGGAAGCCGCCCTCGAACCAGCCCCAGGTGACGCCGGCCGCGTTGAGCAGGTCACCGACGTTCTGTCCGGTCATCTCCACCGTCTCGCGATTGTCGCAGTCGTCGAAGGCGGGCTGGGCGTCGCTGATGAGCGTGCCTTCCACCGTGTCATCGCCGAACGGGGTGGTGAGGCTGGCCGGGTTCGCCCCGCCCGTCTGCCCCGAAACCAGGTTGATGGCCCCCGGCGCCGAAGGCCCGAAGGTGGTGTTGAAGCTGTTGTCGCTCATGGCGAAGTGCTGGGCGTAATTCCACAGCGCGGTCACGGTGTTGCCGTCGAAATAGCCCATGACGTCGGTGCGGTGGCAGGTGAGGGTGCCGTCCGTGCCCGGGCCGTTACCCACCGTCTGCACGAACAGGTCGGCGAGCCCGCCGTCGTAGGCCTTCTGCTCGTCCGTATAGTTGTGGTCCTGGTCGCAGGTGGCGGCCTGGCTGCGGTCCAGGCGGAAGGGATTGACCTGGTTCAGATTCTGGTCGAGCAGGGCCGCGTGCAGGCCGTTCACCGAAGGCGTGCCGGGGCGCGCGAGGAAGCGCGGCTCGCCCGCCGGGTTGGTGGCGATGGGATAGGTGGCGAAGTAGTGGTCGAAGGAGACGTTCTCCTGGAAGATGATCACCAGGTGACGGATGGGGGTGGCGGTATTTCCGGGGGGCGGCCCGGCGAGGGCGGGCACGCTTCCCGCGCCGGTCAGCAGCGCGGCCAGGGCCAGGACGGCGGTGGTCTTGCGGACCGTGGTCCGCAGATGGTCAGCGAAAGACTTCATGCATCCTCCATGTTTTGCGTTGAGTTGTCACTTCCGCCGGCGAAGCCGGGCTGCGCGCGGCGGTGCCTCCCGGGAAGGGAGCGCACCGCCGGAGCCTAGCCTCCGCGGATTGCGCGCGTATGTCCTGGGAATGAACCTTTGTTGAAATCCGCGGGCCCGGTCGTCCCGGAAAAGAGGCCGGCCCGTTCCACCTTGGAAGGAACGGGCCGGAGGGTAGGAAGCCGCGGAGTTGGGGAACTCCTTGCGGCGAGGTGCCTCAGGAGGTGGCACTTCGTCGCCGACTCTAGCGGGCCCCTGTTACGAGGGGATTGCGCGCAGATGAAAGGACGGTAAATTCTTCACGCCGGCAGCTCGAAGCGGTAGCCCATGCCGCGGACGGTTTTGAGGTAGCGGGGCTGGTCGGGGTCCTGCTCGATCTTGGCGCGGATGCGGCGCACGTAGACATCCACCGTGCGCGGGCTCACGTAGTGAGTCTGGCCCCAGACCGCGTCCAGGAGCTGGTCGCGGCTCAGCACCAGGCGGGGATGCGCCGCCAGGTAGTGGAGCAGGCGGAACTCCATGGTGGTGGTGGCCACCTCCCGCCCCGCCACCTTCAGCACCATGGCTTCGGAGTCGATCTCCACGGCGTCGAACTTCACCGAGGGCGTGCTCTCCACGCGCTGATAGCGGCGCAGGGCGGCGTGCACCCGCGCCACCAGCTCGCGCGGGCTGAAGGGCTTGACCACGTAGTCGTCGGCGCCCAGCTCCAGTCCGGTCACCCGGTCGGCCTCCTCCGTCTTGGCGGTGACGAAGATGATGGGCACGTTGGCCAGCAGGCGGTTGGCGCGGATGCGCCGGCAGAGTTCGAAGCCGTCGCCGCCCGGCAGCATGATGTCGAGCAGGAACAGCGAGGGCAGGGCTTCCTCGGCCGCCTTCAGCACCGCGGTGGCCCCGGGGAAGACGGCGACCGCGAAGCCCGCCCCTTCCAGGTGGAAGCGGATCAGCCGCGAGATGTCCTGGTCATCTTCCACCAGGAAGATGGTCGGCTTGGCGCGGCCCTGTCCCCGCCCCGCCCCTGCCGCCTTGGCTGAGCCCACGACCCTGGCTTCCATGGCGCGCCAGTCTAGGCAGGCTATGTGAATGTCGCTCTACAGGCAGGTTACAGCCCGGTAAATTCGCTCTGGCGTCCCACCCGGGCGGCGCAGCGCGCGGATTTCACGCAAGGTTCATCGCCGCGCAACCTCGGCGTCGCACACCCGTGATATCTCTGAACCTGGACATGCACCGCCGTCCCTCGCATGGACAGCTGGGCCGTGAGGCTGTGGCTCAGCTGTCCGATTTTTTTGTGGAGGCCCCGGCGGGATGCGGGCGTGGCGGGAGGCTGGGGCCCTAGGCTTGGGGAAGCCGGGCCAGGGCCTGCGCGATGACGCCCAGCAGAGGGCCGCGGGCGCGCAGGTCGCGGTCCTCGCCCAGGCGGCGCCGCGCCTCCGCGGCCGCGAACCAGGTGGGCCTCCGGTCTTCCTCCTGCGGCGGATGCTGGTGCAGCACCTCCACCAGGTAGGCCTTCATCAGCACCGCCGGCTCCTCCAGGTCGCTGCCCCGCGAGCCCTTGAAGTACCAGAAAGTATGGAAGCACTCGGGATCGATGCTGCCGATCACCCCCGCCTCTTCCCAAGCCTCGCGCAGGGCGGCTTCGCTGTCGGAGAGCAGTTCGTGGACGCGGCCCTTGGGGAAGATCCACTTGCCGCTGCTGGTGCGCACCAGCAGGAACTCGACGCCATGGGACTGGCGCCGGTAGCACACCGCCGCCACCTGCACGGAGGTGCGGAAGACCGCTCGGTGCCCCTGCTCGCGGACGCCGGTTCGCTCCATGGCTCTCCTTTCTAGGACCAATACTTGTGGTCGCGCAAGAAGTAACTCTGGTTCCAGCTATTGAGGGCGGTACGCAGGAACATGCCCACGATCTTGCCGTGCCCCATCTTGCGGAAGCGGCGGTTGCCGGTGAAGGCGCCCCCGCGGATGACGGTGAAGCGCCGGGGCGAGACCTTCTTGCTCAGCCAGTAGTCCTCGGCGTACAGCACCTTCTCGTCGAAGCCGCCCAGCTCCCAGAAGCGCCGGCGCTCGAACATCATGAACATGCCGGTGCTGAAGGGCATTCCCAGCCGGGAGATGTGCTGCACGATGTTGTTGCCCAGGTAGACGGCGTGGTCCAGCCAGTTGCCGCCGATGCACCCGATGGTGGTGGTCAGGCAGTGCAGGCGGCGCTTCTGCATGCGCTCCACGGCGCGCTCGATCAGGGTGGGATCGTGGAGCTCCATGTCGGCGTCGATGAAGAGCAGGTAGTCGCTCTCGGCGCGGCGGGCGCCTGCGTTACGCCCGGTGGAGGGATAGCCGCCGGGGATCACGCTCACGTCCAGGCGGTCGCGAAAGCGCAGGGCCATCTCGGGGGTGCCGTCGGTGGAGCCGGCGTCAGCCACGAACACTTTCGGCCGCGAGGTCCGGCAGTAGGTCTGCCGGGTCAGCGAGGTCAGCAGGCGCGGCAGCAGCAGCGCCTCGTTCTTCGCCGGAATCACGATCGTCAGGGTCGCCGTATTCATGGATCCGCACCCCCTCCTCGCCCACCGTGATGTAGGTGGCGGGCTCGCTCACCCAGCCCCCGCAGTTGAAGTACTGGATGCCGTCGCGCTCCACCTGCAGGGCCACGTGGGTGTGCCCGCAGAAGATGCGGGCCGCGCCCCGGCGGCGGGCGTGGGCCAGCGCCCCGGCCGACACCTTGTGCGAGAGCCGCATCCAGCGCGTGTTCCAGCCGTCCAGCGAGCGCGTGAAGCGCTTGCCCTTGAGGTCGAAGCGCTGCAGTTCCAGGTGGACCAGCGCGGCCAGGCGCCCCAGCAGGCCGTGCTTGGTGAAGAAGTCGTCGAACTGGTGCCCGTGGATGGCCAGATGCGGGATGCCGGCATAGCTCCAGCGGTATTCGCGGTATACCCGCACTCCCACCAGGTGCGACATCACGCTGGCCAGGCCCAGGTCATGGTTGCCTTCCACCCACACCACCTCCACCCCGCGCTTGGGATTGGAGAGCTTGCGGATGCAGGAGAGGAACTTCCAGTGGTCTTTCTTGAGGCGGGCGAAGTTGAGATCGGCGAAGATGTCGCCCAGCAGGATCAGGCGGCGGCAGGAACTCTGCCGCAGCAGCGCCAGCGCCTCCCGGGCCCGGCTCACCTCCGACCCCAGGTGCAGGTCGCTGAGGATCAGCGTGTCGGCTGCAACGCCAGCCATGCACCGTTTATAGGGCGTGGCCGTTACACCCAAGTTAATGGCGAATGAATATACCGTGACTGGAACCAGCACGGTAACGCTTGGTCAGGGCCGGGCTTGGCGGTGGGCTGCCCGGAGCGCCTCTACTGATGCTCCACCCGCACCAGGTGGACGGTGAGCGTCCCCCAGAACATGCGGGCGCGCGCCTGCACCGGGATGTGGGCGGCGTCGTCGGAGTACCAGATCCACACCTGGCCGCGGTCCTTCAGCACCCCCGAGGCCGCCTCCGGCTGCACCCGCAGCGCCTGGAAGGTGCCGGCCTCGGTCTTGATGGTCTCGCGCGCCTCCACGTGCGCCTTCACGTCCACCGTCTGCCCGCCGTCGTTGAGCGGGAAGTAGTAGGTGCTGCCCACGGTGAGCGGCAGCGACGCCAGGTAGTAGATCCCGGAGAGCACGTCGGTGATGCAGCCCGGGATGGGCGCCTCGGTGTGCTTGCTCTTGCCGGTCTTCAGGTCCTTCTCGTCGAGCAGGCGCTTGCCGGCGGCGTAGTCGAAGCGGATCCAGGTATCGCGGTGGCGCGCGCCCTCCTGGCTCTGCTTGTGCAGGCTGGCGGAGCAGAAGGTGGCGGGATCGAAGAGCGACTCGAAGCGGGTGTGCACGGTGAACAGCACGGCGGCGAAGCCGATGGAGTCGGCGGCGCCGTTCACCTTCTGCTGCGCGCCGGCGGACTCCATGTGCAGCGTGGCCGTGCCCGCGTTCCACAGCCGCCAGTCCACGCTGTAGACATAGGTCAGCTTCTCGGGGAAGCGATAGCCGGGCGCGGGCGGGCGGATGTGCGAGGCCGAACCGATGGTGGAGGCCGCCGCCGGCGGCGCCTGAGATGGGGGCGTGGGGCTGGGCTTGACCTGCGCGGCGGCCGCCGTTCCCAGCAGTCCCACGCACGCGAGTTGGAAGAGCCGAAGTGGCAAGCCGGTCCCGGGAACTTCAGGGAAGCGGCCACAGCAGCTTCGCGATCAAAGCCGTCAGCATGGCCGCAGCGCCCAGAAGGGCATTGTACTCGCGATGCTGCAGGTAAAGGTCGCGGGAAAAGCCCTCTCCCGCCTGCTTCTGGGCGCGCAGGCGCGGCACCAGCCGCGGTACCCGCTGCGCGTACTCCTCGAAGTCGGGGAAATTCTGCCGCAGGTACTCCTCCTCCGAGCGGATGGTGGGCAGATAGAGGAGGAAAAAAAGCAGCAGCACCGCCGCCGCCAGCCACGGATTCCATCCCGCCACCGCGAAGCCCGCCACCACCAGCAGCGAGCCCAGGTAGAGCGGGTTGCGGGTGTAGGCGTAGGGTCCGGTGGTGGTGAGCTGGCGGTCCTTGCGCACGTGTCCGGAGGCCAGAGCGCGCAGGGCCAGCCCACCGAAAGCGATGGCGCTGCCGACGGCGAGCGAGCGTGCGCTGGGACGTGCCAGCCACCAGTACACTGCGGCCAGCGCGAAGCCGGCGGGGACGCGGATGCGCCGCGCCACGCGCGCCCAGCTCACGGCGCACCTGCCAGCAGCTCGCGCGCCGCCCGCAGCGCCTCGGCGGAGGTGAGGCTGAGCATTCCTTCCTCGGGAGCGGCGCGGCGGGCATGCGAGGTGCGGCTCGCGGGGCTGCGCAGCACCCGGCAGCGCGCCCCGAAGGGCCCGTTGCGCACCGGATCGGTGGGGCCATAGATGCCGACTGCGGGGACGCCCAGCGCGACGGCCAGGTGCAGCGGCCCGGTGTCGCCGCCGGCAGCCAGCCGCGCGCGCCGCGTGAGCGCGATCAACTCCGCCAGCGAGCAGGTGAACGCCTGCGCCGTGCTCCCCGAGGCCTCCACCACCGCGCGCGCGATCTCTTCTTCCCCCGGTCCGGCGTTCACCAGCGAGCGCAGGCCGTGACGCGCCAGCCCCTGCGCCACCTCGCCATAGCGCTCCGGAGGCCACTGCTTGGCGCCCCAACCCGCCCCCGGGGTCAGGATGGCGAAGCCGGCCAGCCCGCGACGCTGGACTTCGGCGTCGGCCCAGGCTTCCGCGGCGGGATCGATGGGCAATGGGAACTCGAGGACAAGCGGCGCGCCCGGGGCCAGCGCCTCCACCAACGACAGGTTGTGCTCCACCACGTGCTTGCCGCGGAAGGGCACGTGCCGCGTGTAGTAGAGGCCGGCCGCGGATTCGCGGGGGCGGCTGGCGCCCACGCGCAAGGCCGCGCCCGACCACTTCATCAGCAGCGCCGAGCGCACCGCGCCCTGGAAGTCGATGGCGGCCTGGTAAGCCCCCTGGCGCAGCTCGCGGAAGAGCGCGCGGCCTTCCTTCCACGTCTGCGGCTTGTGAAAGGCCTGCCGCCAGGCCTTGAGGTTCACGGTGTGGACCGCGTCCACCAGCGGCATCTCGGGGCTGCCGGGGCGGGAGACGCCGGGGCGCGCGGCCAGCAGGCCGGCCCAGCGCTCTTCCACCACCCACGCCAGGGTGGCGGCGGGGAAAGCACGCCGCAGCGTGGCCAGCGCCGGCAGAGTGTGGATGATGTCGCCCATGGAGCCGAGGCGCAGCAGCAGGATGCGCTCCAGCCCTTCCCGCGCCGCGGCCAGCTTCGGGTTCGGGACGCTTCGACGCATGGTCAGCGGCGCGCGCGCCGCGCGTGCAGCATGGCGGTGGAGGAGTGCCGCTTGCGGTCTCCCACGATGGCCACGCGCCCGCCGCAGGCCTCGACCGCGTCGCGCTCCGGCACCGAGCGCGCCGTGTAGTCGGTTCCCTTGGCGTGGATGTCGGGGCGGAGGGTGCGCACCAGGGCGCGCACGTCGGGCTCGGGGAAGATGACCACCGCGTCCACGCACTCCAGCGCGGCCAGGATCTCGGCGCGCTCGCGGGCGGGCATGGCGGGGCGGCCCGCGCCCTTCAGCCGGCGCACGCCGGCGTCGCTGTTGACGGCCGCGATCACGCGCCCGCCCAGCGCCTTGGCGCCGCGCAGGTAGCGCACGTGCCCGACGTGGAAGACGTCGAAGCAGCCGTTGGTGAGGATGACGCGTTCGCCCGCCCGCCGCCAGCGTGCCACCTGGGCGCGCAGGGCGCGGCGGCTGAGCACCTTGGAGGGCCGCGGGGCGCGGGGACCGCGGCTCACGCCGTCTCCAGGGCGGCGAGGAGTTCGGCCGGCGAGAGGGTGGCGGTGCCGCGCTTCATGACCACGATGCCGCCGGCCACGTTGGCCAGGCGGGCGGCGCCCTCGGCGTCGGCCCCCGCTGCCAGCGCCGCGGTGAAGACCGCGATCACGGTGTCGCCCGCTCCGGTCACGTCAGTGACCTGGTCGGAGCCGTGGATGGGGATCTCCACCGGCTTGTTCCCGCGGGCGAAGGCCACCATGCCATCGCGCCCGCGGGTGATGACCAGCGCCTGCAAGCCCATGCGGCTCATGACCGCTTTGCCGGCGGAGAGCAGGCGCGCCGGATCGCCGCCGATGCGCACCCCCAGCGCGGCCTCGATCTCGGGCTCGTTGGGCGTGGCCGCGGTGGCGCCGCTGAACTCCAGCAGACGATAGCGGGAATCCAGCGTGACCGGGAGGCCGTCGGGCAGGCGCGCGCCCAGGAGCTTCAGGATGGCGGGCGTGGCCGCGCCGTAACCGTAATCGGAGAGCAGCAGCGCGTCGGAGGTCTGGGCGTAGCTGACGGCGGAACGCACCAGCTCGCGCACGGTGTGCAAGCTGAGACCGTCTTCCGGCTCGCGGTCCAGCCGCACCACCTGCTGGCGCGCGGTATGGGTCTGGCCCGCCAGAATGCGCGTCTTGGTGACGGTGGCGCGTCCTTTGAGCTTCTGGATGCCGGTCAGAGGGATGTGCTTGTGGCGGAAGAGCTGCAAGAGCGTGCGGCCGGACTCGTCATCGCCCACCACTCCCACCGGAAGCACGTTCACGCCCAGGTCGGCGAGGTTGTAAACGGCGTTGCCGGCGCCCCCCGGCGCGACCATGCGCTCGCGATGTCTGAGGATCAGCACCGGGGCCTCGCGCGAGACCCGCGCGATCTCCCCGAAGACGAACTCGTCGGCCACCAGGTCGCCCACCACGGTCACGGTGACGCGCGGAAAGGCCTCCACGATGCGGGCCAGCCGCTCCGCCGACTTGTGATGCTTGGTCATGGCCAGGGTCGCTGGGAGTCGTGTCCAGATTTTCTCATGCCGGGCGGCTCAGGTCGAAGCTGCCGCGGTCAGGGGCGCGCCGTGGCGCACCGCGATGACCTGCAGCAGCGCCTCGAGACAGCGGTCGGCCTCCTCCAGTTCCATCCTGACCGGGACCACGGCCAGCGGCTGCAGCTCGCCATAGCGCCCGCCCAGGTTGATGGCGTCCTTCTCGGTGGTGACGAAGCCGCCGGCCCCGCTGCGCTCTTTCAGCGCCCGCAGCTCGCGCACATCCTGCTCGGTGTAGAAGTGGTGGTCGCGATAGGTGGCCTCGGCCACGTACTCGATGCCGGCGGTGCGCAGTTGCAAGTAGAAGCCCTGGGGGCGGGCGATGCCGCAGAATGCCACCGGCTGCGGCGGCACGTCTTTGGGGACGATGCCACGGCGCACCCGCCACACCATCTTGCCCGCCAGCGGAAAGGGGTCGGGTGAGGCGCCGCCGGTGAGCACCACGGCGTCGGCGCGGGCCAGCGCGGTAAGCGGCTCGCGCAGCCGCCCCGCCGGCAGCAGGCGGTCGCGCGCGTCCTCAGGGGTGAGCAGCACGATGTCGAAGTCGCGGGCCAGGCCGCGGTGCTGGAAGCCGTCGTCCAGCAGGTGGAGCTGGGTGCCGAAGCGGGATTCGGCCATGCGTCCGGCCTGGTAGCGGTTCTCGCCCACCACCACCGGAACCTCCAGGCGGCGCGCGATGAGCAGGGGCTCGTCGCCGAAGTCGCGCGCCGCGCCCCAGGGATGCACCACCGCGCTGCCCCGGGTCTCGCGTCCGTAGCCGCGGGAGAGCACGTCGAAGTGCAGGCCGCGGCGCTTCAGCAGCTCGCCCAGCAGGATCACGAAGGGAGTCTTGCCGGCGCCCCCCACCGACAGGTTGCCCACGCTGATCACGGGGACGTGGAGGC
>DATIWW010000072.1:0-5157 GCA_035519175.1 Terriglobales bacterium | reverse complement strand
CCTACGTCATCATCATCATCGACGAGCTGGCCGACCTGATGATGATCGACCAGAACAACGTAGAGGAGTCCATCACCCGGCTGGCGCAGATGGCGCGCGCGGTGGGCATCCACCTGATCCTGGCGACGCAGCGGCCCTCGGTGGACGTGATCACCGGGCTGATCAAGGCCAACTTCCCGGCCCGGGTCTCGTTCCGGGTGGCCACCAAGGTGGATTCGCGCACCATTCTCGACGCCAACGGCGCCGAGGCCCTGCTGGGCCGCGGCGACATGCTCTACCTGCCCTCGGGCTCGGCGCGCGTGCACCGCGTGCACGCTCCCCTGGTCACGGAGAAGGAGATCGGCGGGGTGGTGGAGTTCTGGCGCGCCCAGGGCCAGGCGCAGTACGAACACAAGTTCCTGGAGGCGCCCAAGGAAGACGCTGGCAAGGCGGAAGCCGGCGCGGCGGGCGGCGGCGGCGAGGGTGGCGACGAGAACGACGAGCTCTACCAGGACGCGGTGCGGCTGGTCATCGAGTTCGGCAAAGCTTCCACCTCGCTCTTGCAGCGCCGGCTGCGCATCGGCTACGGCCGCGCCGCCCACCTCATCGACCTGATGGAGAAGGACGGCATCGTGGGCGCCGCCGATGGCCCCAAGCCGCGCGAGGTCCTGAAGAAGCCCGCCTGGCTCTCGGAAGTGGAAGAGGCGCTGCGCTAGGGGCTCAGCCCTGGCGACTCGCGCCATCTTGCGGCTCTGCCGCACGATGGCGCTCGCTCAGGATGACAGGGTAAAAGGGCGGCCTGAGATGCAGGACCTGAAGGCCTGCTCCACCGTAACAAGCGAAATCCAGCGCCCAGCATCTGTTTTTCTGCAAGGCAGGGGTGCCTGTTCCGTTCTATGATGCGGGCCCGTAGTGTGCCCGGAGAGGGCGCGCCACTTGGTCGAGATCATCGTCATCATCGTGCTGTACGTGATCGGGGCAGCGGTGGGCAGCCCCGAGTTCGGCATCTTCCTGGCCTTCGTGGGGCTGACCATCGGCGCGGTGCGCCGCCATTTGCTGAGACGCAAGCTCGAGCAGCAGCGGGAGGAACTGGACAAGAAGCTCAGCCGGCTGGAGAGCGCCCTCGACAACCTGCGTACCTCGGTGGCCGCGCTGGCCACGCTCACCAGCCGCGTCTATCGGCTGGAGCAGGAGGCCGGGCTGGAGCCCAAGCAAGCTCCCAGGGGGGCGCCAGTCGTCGCTCCGCCGGTCGCCAAGCCCACGTCCCCGCCGGCCCCGGCTGCCGCGCCTCCGGGATCGCCTGCGACCCTCGCAGCCACGCCGCCGGTGAAAGAAGAAGCGCCGCGGCCCGTGGCGGCCCCGCCGCCTCCCAAGGCCGCGACGGTCGCGCCTCTTGTTCCCCCGCCTGCGATGCCGCCGCCTGCGGCGGCGCGGATGACTTCGTCCGTCGCTGCGCCGCTCCCCCGCAAGCAACCCGGGGCCATCGGGCTGGAAGAAAAGCTGGGGACCATCTGGCTGGGCCGGGTGGCGATCGTCCTGGTGGTCTTCGGAATCGCCTTCGGATTGGCCTGGGAGGTGCGGGCCCTGGGTCCTGCCGGCAAGATCGCGCTGGGCTACGCGGTCAGCGTGGTCCTGCTGGGGCTGGGAGTCTTCTTCGAGCGCCGGGAGCGCTACCGCCTGCTGTCGAGTGCGGCCATCGGGGGCGGCTGGGCGCTGGCCTTCTTCACGACTTACGCCATGCACCACGTGCCGGCGGCGCAGATCCTCGCCTCGCAGGTCATCGACCTGGTGCTGATGCTGCTGGTGGCGGCGGGCATGGTGGCCCACACCTTGCGCTACCGCTCGCAGGTGGTGACCGGGCTGGCCTTCCTGCTCGCCTTCTCCACCGTCACCATCAGCCACGTCAGCGTGTACAGCCTGGCGGCGGGCGCGGTGCTGGCGCTGGCGCTGGTCATCATCGTGCAGCGCATGCGCTGGTACGAGCTGGAGGTGCTCGGGATCCTCGCCGGCTACCTCAACCACTATTACTGGCTGCGGCCCATCGTGGAGCCCATGGGCGACGCGCGCCGCGTCTTCCCCGAGTTCCTGCCCAGCGCGGCGCTGCTCATCTTCTACTGGGCGGTCTTCCGCGCCTCCTACATCCTGCGGCGGGTGGAGAAGAAATCGGAAGAAAACGTGTCGACGGCGGCCGCCCTGCTCAACAGCTTCGGGCTGCTGGCCCTGATGAAGTACCAGTCGGTGCGGCCGGAACTGGCCTTCTGGTTCCTGCTGGGCCTGGGCGGGGTGGAACTGCTGTTGTCGCTGCTGCCGGCAGTGCGGCGGCGGCGTACGGCGTTCGCCATCCTGGCCACGCTCGGCGCCACCCTGCTAGTGGCAGCCCTTCCCTTCCGCTACTCCTACCAGGAGACCCAGCTCTCGGTGCTGTGGCTGATGGAGGCGGAGGCGCTCTTCCTGGCAGGCGTGATCGGCCGCGAGCCGCTCTTCCGCCGCCTGGGGATGCTGGCGGCGGTGGTCACGGCAACGCAAGTGGTGCTGACCCAGTCCTACCACGCGGGGAGCGACCTGCGGCGCAGCATCATTTTTGCGGTAGCCGCGCTGCTGTTCTATGCCGACGCGCACCTCATCCCCCGACGTTGGCCAAGCTGGGTGGCGGGCGCGAGCGAGGGCTTCTACCTGCGCTGCCTCGGCTCCCTGGCGGCGGGGATGGGCTTCGCCGCGGTCTGGGTCGGGCTCCCCGATCCCTGGGTGGCGGTGGGCTGGGCGGCGCTGGCACTCGTGCTGGGTCTGGCGGGGACGCAGTGGCGTATCCGCGACCTGCATGTACAGCAATACGCCCTGGCGCTGGCGGCCTTGGCGCGGGTGCTGGCGGTCAACACCGATCTGGGCCCCGTGGCCGGACAGCTCAACCTGCGGCTGGTCACGCTGGCCGTAACGGCGGCGCTCTTCTATCTCGGCGCCGGCTGGAGCGGCGAGACCGGCCAGCCAGGCAGCAAGCTGGCGCGGATGGCGCAGAACACCTCGGCTTCGCTGCTGCTGGCGCTGCTGGCGTGGTACGAAGCGCCGGAAGCCTGGGTGGCGGTGGCCTGGATCGCGTTGGCGGTGACCCTCGCCATCGCAGGCAGCCGCTTCCTGCTTTCCGAATTGGTCATCAGCGGAGACCTGCTGGCGCTGGTCGCGGTGGTTCGCGTGCTCGCGGTGAACCTGCAGGGCGAGACGGCGTGGCACGGAGCCAGCTTGCGCCTGATCACGGTCGGCTTGACCATCGCCGGACTCTACCTGCATTCGCGCTGGAGCAGCCTGCCCGGCCGGGTGGAGGCGGGGATCATTCCCTCGGTCTTCACCTGGGCCGGCTCGCTGCTGCTCCTGGCGCTGCTGTGGTATGAGCTGCGACCGGTCAGCGTGGCCCTAGGCTGGGCGCTGTTCGGGCTGGCGCTGCTGGAGCTGGGCCTGGCGCGGCGCTCCACCCAACTGCGGCTGCAGGCCTATGCGGCGCTAGCGGCGGCGTTCCTGCGCATCTTCTTCGTCAACCTGAACGCCGCGGGAGCGCCGGGGCAGATCAGCCCGCGCTTCTACACCGTGGTGCCCCTGGCCCTGGCCTTCTACTACGTCTATGGGCGGCTGGAGGGCAGGAGCGATGGCTTCCTGAAGGCCGACCGGGGACTGCGCGCGGCGGCAGGGCACGCCTGGTTCGGCATGGCGAGCGTGGCCGCGCTCATGCGCTTCGAACTGGACCGCAACCTGGTGGTCACCGCCTGGGCGGCGCTGGTGGTGGCGCTGATGGCGCTGGCGTGGTGGAGCGGCCGCCGCGTCTTCCTCCTCCAGGGGCTGGTCATGAGCGCGGCCGTGCTGCTGCGCGGCGCGCTCTCCAACCTGATGGAAGGCGGCATGGGCACGGTGACGGGACGCCTGCTGCACGTGGGCAGCGCCGCCGCTCTGCTCTTCCTCGGCCTGGTGTTCGCCTTTCCCCTCGCCCGCCGCGCTCAGGAGGAGAAGCCGGCCGGCCCCGCAAGCCTGTTCCTGCGCCACCCCGAGCAAGTGCTGTTCTTCGTCCCGCTGGCGCTGCTCACCGCCTTGCTGGCGCTGGAGATGCGGCAGGGATTCGTCACCATCGCCTGGGGCATCGAAGGGGCGGCTGCGTTCTTATTCGCGCTTTGGGTGAAGAAACGGAGCTATCGCCTTGCCGGGCTTGGACTTCTGCTTCTGTGCGTTGGCAAGATCGTGATCGTGGACGCCTGGCGGCTGCAGGGCGCTTACCGTTACCTGACCTTCGTCGTGCTGGGGTGTCTGTTATTGTTGGTGTCGTTCCTCTACTCGCGGCACCGCGAGGTCTTTCGGCAGTATCTATGAAGCGCAGTCTCGTCTTCGCGATGGTGTTGCTGCTCGGCCTGGGCGGCTTGTGGCTCAGCGAGCGGCGCAAGGCCGAGGCCCCGGTGAGTCCCGACCCCGTCCTCTACTTCATCGCCGACGCCGAGCGCGAACTCAGCCGGGTGCCGGCGCAGGCCACCCGCCTGCCGGACGCGGAAGAGATCCGGATCGGCGACGAGCTGGCGCAGCGCATCGCCGGCGAGACCCGCGCCCCCTCCTCGCAGCAAGAGCAGGCCATGCAGGCCTACGTGGCGGAGGTGGGAGCGCGCGTGGTGGTGCACACGCAGCGCCGCCTCCCCTATCGCTTCCACTATCTGCCGGAAAGCTACCTGGTCAACGCCTTCTCGCTGCCGGGAGGACACGTGTACATCGGCGCCGGGCTGCTCCAGCTCATGGACAGCGAGGACGAACTGGCGGCGGTGCTGGGACACGAGGTCGAGCACATCGACCGCTACCACTGCGTGGAGCGCTACCAGGTGGAAGCGCGGATGCGGCGCACGGGACTGGTCGCCGACCTGGTGCAACTCCCCCTGGAGATCTTCCAGGCGGGCTACACCAAGGACCAGGAACTGGAGGCCGACCGCGAAGGCACGCGCCTGGCGGTGGAGGCCGGCTACTCGCCGCAGGGCGCGATCCGGGTCTTCGAGGCCTACCAGCGGCTGCGCCGGCAGCGGGAGGCCCAGGCCAGCTCTCCTTCCGAGGAGGCAGCGCGCATGACCGCGGAGACGCTTTCCGGCTACTTCCGCTCCCATCCCGGGGAAGCCGACCGCATCGAGCAGATCCGGCGCCTGATCGCCAGCGAACACTGGGAGG
>DATIWW010000071.1:0-14807 GCA_035519175.1 Terriglobales bacterium | reverse complement strand
CATCGGCATGTTCCAGGTGGAGAGCCGGGCGCAGATGTCATGTCTGCCGCGCCTGCGTCCGCAGCGCTTTTACGACATCGTGGTCGAGGTCGCCATCATTCGCCCCGGGCCAATCGTGGGACAAATGGTGAACCCTTACTTGCAGCGCCGCCAGGGACGCGAGGCGGTCACTTATCCCCACCCTTCGCTGGAACCGGTGCTGGCGCGCACCCTGGGCGTGCCCCTCTTCCAGGAGCAGCTCCTGCGCATGGCTATGATCGCCGCCGGCTTCAGCGGCGGCGAAGCCGAGGAACTGCGCCGCGCCATGGGCTTCAAGCGCTCGCAGGCGCGCATGCGCGAGATCGAGCAGCGGCTGCGCGCCGGGATGACGCGCAACCGCATCGCCCCCGAAGCCCAGGAGCAGATCGTGCAGTCCATCACCTCCTTCGCGCTCTACGGCTTCCCCGAATCGCACGCCGCCAGCTTCGCGCTGCTGGCCTACGCCAGCGCCTACCTGAAGTGTCACTACCTGGCCGCCTTCACCGCCGCCCTGCTCAACCACCAGCCCATGGGCTTCTACAGTCCCGCCACCCTGGTGAAGGACGCGCAGCGTCACGGCCTGCGCCTCCTGCCCATCGACGTGACGCGCTCGGAGTGGCTCTGTACGCTCGAACACCCACCACAGAGGCACGGAGACACAGAGAAAAACAAAGAAGAAATGGAACCCTCTGTGCCTCTGTGTCTCTGTGGTGAAAAGGATTTTGCGGTCCGCCTGGGCCTGGGCTACGCCCGCGGGCTGCGCGAGGAAGGGGCGCGCGCGCTGCTGGCGGAGCGCGCGCGCGCTGCCTTCACTTCCATCGACGACCTGGCCCGCCGCGTTCCCGAATTGCGCAGGAACGAGCTGGTGCTGCTGGCGGAGATCGGGGCGCTGAATTCAGTCGCCAGTAGCCAGTCGCCGGTCGCCAGTGAGTTTCCAGTTCCCAGTTCCCGGTTCCCGGAAAATGAACGCCTTCCGAGCGTAGCCGGAGAAGACCAACCGGGAACTGAGAACCGGAAACTGAGAACTCGGTTCCATCGCCGCGACGCCCTCTGGCAGGTGGAGCGCGCGGTGCGCCGGCCTGGCCCGCTGCTGCGCGGCCTTCCGGAAGACGGCGCCGTTTCCCCGCTCGCGCCCATGCGCGACCAAGAGCGCCTGGTCGCCGACTTCCGCGGCACCGGCCTGACCACAGGTCCTCATCCCATGGCCTACCAGCGCGCCCGCCTCGACGCCCTGGGCGTGCGCCGCGCTTGCGACCTCGGACGCCTGCCCCAGGGCCGGCGCGTGCGCGTGGCCGGCTGCGTCATCGCGCGCCAGCGCCCCGGCAGCGCCCGCGGCTTCGTCTTCCTCAGCCTGGAGGACGAGACCGGCATCGCCAACGCCATCCTCACTCCCGACGTCTTCACCCAGAACCGCTTCACGGTGGTCAGCGAGAGTTTTCTGCTCATCGAAGGCGCGCTGCAGAACCAGGACGGCGTGATCTCGGTGAAGGCGGCGCGCGTGCTGCCCCTGGCGGTCACGCGCGCACCCACCCGCTCCCACGATTTCCATTGAAGTCGCACCGGCTTCCCTCGTGCTTTCGTTTCTGCGCCGCGGTATAGTAGGGGGCAGCCGTGGGCCCCGGGAGACGCGCTCTCCTGCTTCGGCCTTCCCTTGCAACCCCGAACCGACCCTCAGGAGTGAATCCCATGGCAAAGCCAGGCGACAGCAAGCCCGCACCCAGTCTCAACCCTCCCGCCAAGCGCCCGGTCGCAGTCCTCAAGCCCAAGAGTTCCCCCGAGGAGCTGACTCGCATGGAAGAGGAGATCCGCCGCCGCGCTTACCAGCTTTATGAGGAGCGCGGAGGCCAGCACGGCTTCGACCAGGACGATTGGCTGCGCGCGGAGGCGGAAGTACGCACGCGCTATGGCGTCCGCTCCGCCTCCTGAGCTCTCACGCCGGCAGGATCAGGCAGCCTCGCGGGCCTCTTCCGCCAGCGGTAGGGTGAAGTAGAAGGTGCTGCCCTGGCCGGGCGTGCTCTCTGCCCAGACCCGGCCGGCGTGGTTCTCCACGATCTGCCGCACCAGCGCCAGGCCCAGGCCGGTGCCGGCGATGCCGCGGTTCACGGCGTTGTCCACGCGGTAGAACTTGGTGAAGAGGCGAGGCAGGATCTCGGCAGGAATGCCGATGCCTTGGTCGGAGACCCAGATCCTGAGTTCGCCGCCCTCCTGCCCGGCGCCCAGCCCCACCTCTCCGCCCTCGGGCGAGTACTTGATGGCATTGGCCACCAGGTTGGCCAGCACCTGGCGAACGCGGTCGCGGTCGCCCCGGGCCGCGGGCAGGGGCGCTGCCAGCGCCAACTCCAGGCGGTGCTGCGGACTCGCCGGCTGGAACAGGCTGGCCGCCTCCCGCAGCAGCGCCTCCAGGTCCAGCGCCTCGAAGTTGTAGACCTGCTTGCCCGACTGGATGCGCTGCAGGTCGAGGAAGTTGTTGATCAGGTCAGCCAGCCGCTTGCTCTCCTTGTGGATGATGCTGAGGAACTCGCGGCGCTTGCCCTCGTCGTAGTCGCGGGTGAGCATGAGCTCGGCAAAGCCGCGCAAGGAAGAAAGCGGGGTGCGCAATTCGTGGCTGACCATGCTCACCAGCTCGTCCTTCACGTTCTCCAGCTGCTTGCGCTGGGTGATGTCGTGAGCCACCACCGACAGGAACTGCGGCCCGGCGCACGGACGCTGGTGCACGCTGGCCGCCATCAGCACCGGGATCTCCTGCCCGGCGGGACCGAGCAATGCCCCTTCCCCCGCCCAGGTGCCGCCCAGCATGACCTCGCGCTCCAGGATGGTCCGCGTTCCCTGGGAAAGCAGCTCGACCAGGCGGTGCTGGGCGAGGTCTTCCCGCTCTCCCAGGCCGACCATCCTTCGGCCCGCCGCATTCATGTAGAGCAGGGTGCCGGTGAGCTCGGCGGTGGCCACGAAGTCGGAGGTGGCCTGCAGCACCGCCGCCAGTTGCTCCTGAGCCTCCTGCGCGCGCCGGCGCTCGCGGATGTCGCGCGCGATCAACTGCTCCTCGTTCTCGCTGATGCGGCGCACGCTGATCTCCACCGGGATCCATTCCCCGCTCTTGCTGCGGAATTCTTCTTCCAGCAGGACGAGCTCGCCGCCCGCCAGCCGCTCTCCGACTTCACGCGTTTTCGCCGGGTCGGCGCGCACCAGGTCGAGGATGGACATCTGCAGCAGCTCTTCGCGGCTGTAGCCCAGCAGCTCGCAGGCGCGGCCGCTGGCGCCGGTGAAGCGCCCGCCCGGAGCCAGCAGCAGGATGGCGTCCGCGGCCTGCTCCATGAGCAGGCGGTAGCGGCCCTCGCTGCGGCGCAATCCCTGGTTGGCGCGCGCCAGTTCGGCGGTGCGCTCCTGTACGCGCACTTCCAGCTCGTTGTGCGCCTGGCGCAGCGCCTCTTCCGCCTGGTGCAGCCGAGTCACGTCGTGGCCCACCCCCAGCAGCAGGTCGCCGGGACCCCGGGTGTCTTGCCACAGGATCCAGCGGCAGGAGCCGTCCCGGTGGCGTACGCAGCGCTCGTAGGGCTCCTTGGTGACCTCTCTCGCGCCCTTGAGGACGTCGACCACGTACTCCTGCTCGTGCCGGGCCTGTTCGGGATCGTTGCGGCTGAGCTGCCACCAGCCCTCGCCCAGGACCTCCTCCGGCTCATAGCCCAGGACGGTCTTGATGGAAGGAGCGGCGTAGGTGATCCGGCCTTCGGGATCCACGGCCAGCACCAGGGCGCCGAGGTGGCGGATGATGGCGTCGGAAAACTGCAGCCGCCGCTCCATGCGCTTGCGCTCGGTGATGTCGCGGGCGCTGCCCACCACTCCGTGCACCGCCGGGTCCTGCAGCAGGTTGACGCCCACCGTGTGCAGCGTCCGCCAGCTCCCGTCCTTATGCCGGCAGCGGTATTCCAGAGCCTCGTACTTTCCCGGCGTCTTGATTCCCTCCGCCAGCAGGGCCGCCACCCGCTCGCGGTCCTCGGGATGCACGAACTCCAGGCCGTTGTGGCCGATCAGCTCTTGCGGCTTATAGCCCAGGATGCGCTCCGCCGCCGGGCTCTGGTAGAGGATGGTACCGGTAGCGGAAGTGACGGTGATGAGGTCGTGGGTCTGCTCGATGAGGGCGCGGAAGTGGGCCTCGCTGCGCTGTAGCGCCTCCTCCGCCCCCAGGTGCTCGGCGGCCTCGCTCAGGGAGCGCGCGATGCTGGCGATAAGTTCCCTTTCTTCCAGCAGGAAGGGGACACCGCCAGCTTGCGGGAGCGCCTCGGCGTAGAAGACCTCCACCTGCCCGCGTTCCTCGCCTTTGACCAGCAGGGGAGCCCCCAGCCGCCACGGGCTCTCGTGGAAGCCGGCGGAAACCGCCTCTTCCACCTCGTAGCGCACGCGCGCCCACGCCATCTCCGGCCACTGCATGGCCGCCGGAATCAATGTGGCCACCTCGCGCACGATCTCCCGCATGGAGACCCCACGCTGCACTGCCCGGGTCACCTGGTAGATGCAGGTGAGTTCCTTCATGCGCTCCTGGGTCTGGCGCAGCAGGCGCTCGCGCTCCGCCGCCGCCTGCTGCCGCTCGTCCTCCAGCGCCTTCTCGCGCAGCACCCGCTCCACCGCGAAGGGCAGGCGCGCCAGCTTCTCCTTGAGCACGTAGTCGCGCACGCCCTTCCGCAGGCACTCCACCGCCAGTTCGTCGCCCAGGGTCCCCGTCACCAGCAGGAGAGGGAGGTCGACGCCCATCTTCTCGAGGGTGTGGAAGGCGTCCAGGCCGGTCCACTGCGGCAGGCGGTAGTCGGAGAGCACCAGGTCGTAGCGGCCCTCGCCCAGCCTCTCCGCCAGTTCGAACGGGGTCTCCACCCGATCGCACTCCACTTCGAAGCCGGCTTTGCGCAATTCGTGCAGGCACAGTTCCACGTCCTCGGGGCTGTCCTCGATGAACAGGACCCGCAGGCGGCGTGGGCTCGAGGCCGGCGATGGATCGGAGGCGCTCATGCTTCCTCGCTCACGCCGCTTCCTTGGCCGCGACCACCACCGGTGGCGGCTGGTTGATCACCAGCCAATACAGCCCCAGTTCCTTGACCATGGCCCGGAAGCTGTCGAAGTCCACCGGCTTCTGCAGGTAGCTGTTCACTCCCAGGCGGTAGCTCTCCACCATGTCCTGCTCCTCCTTGGAGGAGGTCAGCACCACCACCGGGATGGGCTGCAGCACGGGGTCGCTCTTGACCGCGCGCAGCACCTCCAGCCCGCCCACCTTGGGCAGCTTCAGGTCGAGCAGGATGACCTTGGGCGGAGGGAAGGCTCCATTCGGCCGGAACTCCGGGCTGTGCAGGAACTCCAGCGCCTCCTCCCCGTCGCGCACGACCTGGATGCTGTTGCCCAGCTTCTCGCTGCGCAGGGCGTGCAGGGTCAGTTCGATGTCGTTGTCGTTGTCTTCCACCAGCAGGATCTCCACCGCTTGCCGGATCATGCCGCTACCTCCTGTGCCGCGGGCCGCTCCGCGGAAGCCTCCGCGGCGCCCAGGGTGAAATAAAAGGTCGCTCCCTTGTCCAATTCCGCCTCCGCCCATACCGTGCCGCCGTGCTTGTGCAGGATGCGCTGCACCGTGGCCAGGCCCACGCCCGTGCCTTCGAAATCCTCCTGCCGGTGCAGGCGCTGGAAGGTACCGAAGAGCTTGTCGGCGTACTTCATGCTGAAGCCCACGCCGTTGTCGCGCACGAAGATGATGGGGGCGCCGTCGCCGGGCTGCTGCCCCACCTCGATCACCGCGTGCGGCCGCGGGCGGGTGAACTTGAGCGCGTTGGAGAGCAGGTTGGCCAGAACCTGCTTCATCAGCCCGGGATCGCACTCCACGAAGGGCAGCGGGGCGATCCTCCATTCCACCTCCCGGCCCTGCGCCTCCGCTGCCAGCTCCTTCCGCGCCTCTTCGACCAGCGTCGCCAGCCCGGCGATCTGCATCGCGAGCGGCTGCCGGCCCACGCGGGACAGGTTCAGCAGGTCGTCCACCAGGCGCCCCATGAACTGCGTGCCCTGGCGCACTCGCTCCAGGTAGCGGCGCCCGCCCTCGTCCAACTGGGGCCCGTACTCCTCCAGCAGGATCTTGGAGAAGCCGTCCACGTGGCGCAGGGGAGAGCGCAGGTCGTGGGAGACGGAGTAGGTGAAGGACTCCAATTCGCGGTTGGACTCCTCCAGCTCGGCGGTGCGCTGCCGCACCCGCTCCTCCAGCTCGGCGTTGAGGAGGCGCACCTGCTCTTCCGCCTGCTTGCGTTCGGTGATGTCGCGGGCGGCGGCGAAGACACCCTCCACCTCGCCCGCTTCGTTCCTGTAAACGGTCGCGTTGTAGAGCACCTCCGTCACCCGCCCGGAAGCGTGCCGGATGGCCAGGGGATAGTCCTGGACTTGGCTGCTGGCGAACACCTGCTCGTAGCCCGCACGCGCCCGGTCCGGCTCGGTGAAGTAGTCGCAGAAATCGCTGCCCACCAGGCGCTCCCGCTCCACCCCGGTCACGTCTTCGGTGGCCCGGTTGACGTCCATGACCTTGCCGTCCTTGCGGATGGTGACCAGCGGGTCCAGGCTGGCCTCCAGCAGGCTGCGGCTGTAGAGCGCGGCCCTCCGCACCTGCTCTTCCGCCTGCTTGCGCTCCTCCATCTCCCGCTCCAGCAGGGAGACGGTCTGCCCCAGCTCGGCGGTGCGCCGCTCCACCCGCGCCTCCAGCTCGCGGTTGAACTGCTCCACCTCCTCCGTCTTGCGCCGGCGCTCCTCATCCACGCACTCCAGAGAACGCGCCGCCAGATAGATGAAGAGCGCAAACAGGAAGATGAGCGGGACCGCGAAGAACACCTGGTCGACGGCGGTGCTGTACCAGCCGATGCGGGCACCCGCGAAGCTCAGCCAGCCCACCACCCAGATGGTGCCTAGGGCCAGAGGAAGCCACGCCCGCAGCATGGCGCCGCCGGCCTGGTCGCTGCTCAGCAGCCGCATCCCGCCGCGCTCCGGGCGCGCCAGCAGCAGCCCCGCCGCCAGCGCCGCCAGACCCAGGGCCACGGGGATGGACATGGAGACGGAGGCCCCAAAACTGGTCAGCTCCTTTTCTCCGAAGGTGTAGCCCAGCAGCACCAGCAGGTTGATGCTCAACGCGGCCAGCGCCGCCCACTGCGCCGGCCGCCGGTGGGAGCGCGACTCCCAGTCCAGCCCCACCAGGCTGACCCCCAGAAGAACCAGGCTCACCGCGGTCAGGACCGACATGCGTCCTGGGGCCGGCGAGGGCAGGGCCCATACGGCCTGTCCGAACAGAAGTTCATCGATGCCCAACTCCCAGCCGAACAGGTATTCGCTGAGGTCGGCAGCCCCGAGCAGCAGGATAAGAAAGGCACTGGCGCGGCCTGCCCAGCGTCGCCCGCGGCTTGCGCCTTCCGGGCGCAGCAGCAGCAGCGCGGTCGCTCCCAGCAGAAGGCCCACAGCGGCATTGGGACGGGCGACGGTATATCCCGGGACGAAGCCAGCCAGCGCCAGCCGGCCCCAGGCGTAACCCGCCAGGATCGTGCTCCCCAACCCCATGGTCAGCAGGGCCGCGCCCGCCGCCAGCTTCTGCATGCGACTGGCGATCACGCTGCTCATGGCGCCCTCCTTACGCCGCCCGCCGCGCCGGGCTGCGGAAGCGCTCGTAGATCTCCTCGAACTTGCCCTGCAGTTCGCGGAAGGCCTCCAGCAGGAGCGACTGGAAGTGTTGCGGCAGGGTGCGTCCGTCGCCCTCCAGCAGGATCTCGCGCACGCGCTCGTGGCTCAGTCCCGGCTTATAAGGCCGCTCGCTGCGCAGCGCGTCATACTGGTCGGCCAGCATCACCAGGTGGGCGCAGGGCGGGATCTCCTCCCCGCGCAGCCCCTGGGGATAGCCGGAACCGTCCCAGCGCTCGTGATGGTAGAGAGCGATCTTGCGCGCCATCTCCAGCAGGGGCGAGGTGGAGCCCGCCATCAGGCTGGCCCCGAAGGTGGTGTGCCGCTTGAGCAGGTTCCACTCGCTCTCGTCCAGTGGTCCGGGTTTGAACAGCACCGCGTCGGGAACGCCGATCTTGCCGATGTCGTGCATGGGAGTGGCGGCGAACAGCCGCTCCGCCTCTTCCCGCGCCCAGCCCAGGAACAGCGCCAGGGTGCGGGCATAGTGGGCGAGGCGCTGATTGTGCGCCCCCGTGTCCTGGTCCTTGTAGTGCGAGGCCCGCAGCAGCCGCTGCAGGGTGTCGTGGTAGGCGCGCTCCAGCTCCCGCGCCTTCTGCTGCTCCTCCCGGAAAGCGTGGTTCAGGTCCTGGGCGAAGCTCAGCAACTGCCGGGTGGTGGAGCGCAGCGCCGCGTCCTTTTCGTGCTCGGTCTGGAAGACGCGGTTCAGGTCGCGGGCATACTGCAGCAACTGCTGTTGCGCCGCCTCAAGCTGTCTTTGCGGCGCGGCCCCGTTCGGGCTGGGCGCGGTCGTCATGGCTCTCCTCCGGGCCGCCCGTCTCCAGCACCTGCTGCGTCAGTTGCAGCAGTTCCAGAGGACTGAACGGCTTCACCAGGTAAGCTTGCGCGCCCAGGGCCAGGCCCTCCGCCCGGTGCTTCTCCTGGCCCATGGCGGTGACCATGATCACCGGGATGGCGGCGGTGCGCGGATCGCTGCGCAGGGCGCGCAGCACATCCAGCCCGCTGATCCCCGGCATCATCCAGTCCAGGATGATGAGCTCGGGTAGCAGCCGCCCGGCCATGGACAGGGCGGCGGCTCCCGTCGCCGCTTCCAGGATGCGGCACTCCGGATTCTCCAGGGTGGTGCGGATGAGGACGCGGATGCTAGCTTCGTCGTCGGCCACCAGGATGGTCTTCATCGCCTTCCCCCTTTGCCGCGGCGGCGGGCGCCGGGGCGGCGCGCAGGCTCTCACCTCCCACCTTACGAGAGTCGGCGGCGAAAGGAGCCGCCGCCGGTGTAAAATGAGCGCACTTTCGCCCGCTTCAGGAATGGTCTCGTTCCGGGAATCGGCGGGATTTGCTTGGCGCGCCCCGTCTCTGGAAAAATAGAGGACCTTACGCATGCCGGCGTTGGGCACTTTCGCGCTCCTCCTTGGGTTGGCGCTTGCCGTCTATTCCCTGGTCGCCGGGACCCTGGCCCTGCTGCGCGTGCACGAGCATGCCGACCGCCTGGGCGAGACCGCGCGCCGCGCCGGCATCGGCGTCTTCCTGGCGGTCAGCGTGGCCATGCTGGCCCTCATCACCGCCACCTACCAGAACGACTTCTCCGTCGCCTACATCTTCCATCACAGCAACCGCGCCCTGCCCCTGATCTACAAGTTCAGCGCGCTGTGGTCGGGCCAGGAGGGCTCCCTGCTCTTCTGGGCCTTCCTGCTCTCCGCCTACGGCTTCGTGCTGCGCGCGCGCCACAAGGTGGACGTCCGCCTGGTGGCCCATGCCTCCGTCATCCTGGCGGCGGTGCAGGTCTTCTTCCTGCTGCTGCTCAACCTGGCCGCCAACCCCTTTGCCATGATGGTGGGCAACCTGCCTGCCGACGGCAACGGGCTCAACCCGCTGCTGCAGTACCCGGAGATGGTCATCCACCCGCCCATGCTGTATTTGGGCTACGTGGGTTTCACCGTCCCCTTCGCCTTCGCCCTGGGCGCGCTCATCATGCGCTATCCCGGCGAGAAGTGGATCCACATCACCCGCCGCTGGACCATGGTGACCTGGCTCTTCCTCTCCTGCGGCATCATCCTGGGCATGCACTGGGCCTACAGCGTGCTGGGCTGGGGCGGCTACTGGGGCTGGGACCCGGTGGAGAGCGCCTCCTTCTTCCCCTGGCTCACCGGCACCGCCTTCCTGCACTCCGTGATGATGCAGGAGAAGCGCGGCATGATGAAGGTGTGGAACGTGTGGCTGATCTTCTGCACCTTCCTGCTGTGCATCTTCGGCACCCTGCTCACGCGCTCCGGCATCGTCAGTTCGGTGCACGCCTTCGCCCAGTCCTCTATCGGGAGTTGGTTCTTCGCCTTCCTCGGGCTGGTGATCGCCGTCTGCCTCTTCTTCTTCTTCAAGAACTACGACCACTTGAAGAGCGAGAACAAGCTGGAGTCGCTGGTCTCGCGCGAATCCAGCTTCCTGTTCAACAACCTGCTCTTCCTGGCCGCCTGCTTCACCGTGCTCTGGGGGACGCTCTTCCCGGTGCTCTCGGAGTGGGTGACCGACCACAAGATCACGGTGGGCCCGCCCTTCTTCAACCGGGTGATGATCCCGGTGGCCCTGCTGCTGCTGCTGTTGACCGGCGTGGGCCCGCTGCTGGCCTGGCGCAGCACCTCGCTGGAGAGCCTGAAGCGCAACTTCACCTGGCCGGCGCTGGGCGGCCTGGCGGTGGCTCTGCTGCTGGTCCTCTTCGGCATGCGCCCCTGGCACGAACTCTCGGTCTTCTATGCCTGGACGGCCATCGCCCTAGGCATGATGGTAACGCTCACCATCCTCAGTGAGTTTTGGCGTGGGGCCCGCGTCATCGCCTCGCACACCGGCAGCGGCCTGGCCGCGGCGGTGGTGCAGCTCACCCGCCGCAACACCCGCCGCTACGGCGGCTACCTGGTGCACTTCGGCATCGTGCTCATCTTCCTGGGCATCGCCGGCGCCGCCTTCAACCAGGAAAAAGAGCAGGAGATGGGCTTCGGCGACAGGATGACCCTGGGTCCCTACACCCTGGTCTGCCGCTCCTACACCCAGTCGGAAAACTACGGCAGCGGCTCCCCGCAGGGCGCCGACCAGCCCAACTACTCCAGCGAGTCGGCCATCGTGGATGTCTACCGCGGCGGCCGGCCGATCGCCACCATGTATCCCGAGCGGCGCTTCTACACCGCCAGCGAGCAGACCGCCACCATGGTCGCCAACCACTCCACCCTGGCCGAGGACCTTTACCTGGTCTACGCCGGGCGCAACCAGGACACCGAGCGCCCCATCATCCGCGCCCACCTGAACCCGCTGGTGGCCTGGATCTGGATCGGCTTCTTCGTGGTGCTCTTCGGGACGCTGGTGGCGCTGGTACCGCCGCTGCCCGCCAGCAAGCTGGCGCCGGCGCGCGCTCCCGCCTCCGGCCAGCGCCGCGCCGCTCCCGTGGAGGTGGGCGACTGATGCTGCGAAAGCGCATGCTCTCGCTCGCCGCCGTCGCCCTGCTCGCCTTCCTGACCCTGGGCGCGGGCGACAGCACCGCCCGCTTCGACAAGCTGGGCCACAAGCTGATGTGCCGCTGCGGCTGCAACCAGGTGCTGCTGGAGTGCAACCACGTGGGCTGCACCTATTCCGACACCATGCGTAACGAGTTGCAGGCCGGGATCGAGCGCGGCGACTCGGACGACCTCATCCTGCAGGCCTTCGTGCAGAAGTACGGCACCGTGGTGCTGGCCGCGCCCACCACCACCGGCTTCAACCGCGTGGCCTGGATCATGCCCTACCTGGCCTTGCTGGGAGGACTGGCGCTGGTCATTCTGGTGGTGCGCAAGTGGGCGCTCCGCCCCGCCGCCATCCCCGCCGCCGCCCAGCCCGGCGCCAGCCCCGACCTCGATCTCTACCGCGAGCTCGCCCGCAAGGAGACCGAGCTATGAACCCGGCCTTCGCCTGGGCGGCTTCGCTCCTGCTCACCGCGGGTGTCCTTTTCTACATCTTCTATTTCCAGGAGGACGTGCACGCCGCCCCGGAGAAGACCCGCCTCGCCTACCTGCTGGAGCGCAAGGAAGTGGTGTACGACAACCTGCGCGACCTCAACTTCGAGTACAAGGCGGGCAAGTTCCCCGACGCCGACTACCAGGCCATGAAGGCCTCACTCGAGCTGGAGGCCGCCAACGTGCTGGCCGAGATCGACCGCCTGGAGAGCCAGGCTCGCAGAACGAAATAAGGACCCAGAATGGCAGGAAGAATCCTCCGCGTCGTGCTCGCCGTGCTCGCCCTGGGCGCTTGGGCGTCGGCGGCTTCCCTCACCGGCACCGTCACCAACAAGACCACCGGCAAACCCTCCGCCGGCGACAGCGTCGCCCTCCTCAAGCTGGGCCAGGGCATGGAAGAGTCGGCCAGCGTCAAGACCGACGGCCGCGGCCGCTTCTCCATCGCGCTCGACGATCCCTCCAGCCCCCACCTGGTG
This sequence comes from Terriglobales bacterium, assembly GCA_035519175.1. Classification (GTDB taxonomy): domain Bacteria; phylum Acidobacteriota; class Terriglobia; order Terriglobales; family Acidobacteriaceae; genus DASPRL01. The sequence continues at coordinate 2,665 of DATIWW010000071.1, read as the reverse complement.
CGGGTGACGCACCAGGGCGTGGCCTACTTCAAGCCGGCGCCTCCGGGCACCACCTCCGCCGACGTGGACGTCTACGACGTGGTCGGCCACAGCATCGAGGGCGTCAGCCTCACCGCCGACGTCATGAGCCTGCAGGCGGACTCCTCCACCCTGCAGGTCACCCGCCTGTTCGTGGTCACCAACAGTTCCGCCCCGCCGCGCACCGTGATGGGCGACCGCCCCTTCGAGTTCTACCTGCCCGAGGGAGCGCAGATCGATTCCGGCATGGCCGAGTCGTCCGGCGGCATGCCGCTGACCAAGGACCCGGTGCCCACCTCGGAGAAGGGGCGCTACTTCTTCGGGTTCCCGCTGCGTCCCGGGGAGACCCGTTTCCAGGTCAGCTATCACCTGCCCTACTCCGGCCAGGCTGCGCTGCAGCCCAGGACGGTGTCACCGCTCGAGCACCTGGTGGTGATGCTGCCCAAGAGCATGCAGTTCCGGCCCACCGCCGGAAGCTTCCAGTCCATGCCCGACAAGGACGCGGACGTCCACGTGGTCACGGGCATGCAGCCCGGCCAGCAGATCGCCTTCGAGATCTCCGGTACGGGGGCCACCAGCCGGGTTCCCGGGGGCGGCGACCAGGCCGCGGCCGGCTCCGACAGCAGCGGCATGGCCGGCGGCTCTGCCGACAACCGGCCCGGGGGCGGCCTGGGCCCTCCCACCGAGACCCCTGACCCGCTCTACCAGTACCGCTGGCAGATCCTGATCGGCCTCGGCCTGGTGCTGACCTTCGGCGCCTTCTACATCCTCAACCGCCGGCCCATCGCCCCGGCGCTGGCCAAGAGCGCCGGAAGCGCGCGTGGGGCCGCGCCCGTCGCCGAACCCGAGCCCGAACTGGAAGCGGAGCCGCCCGCGCCCCGCGACCGCAAGGCCCGCCTGCTGGAAGCACTCAAGGAAGAGCTCTTCCAACTGGAGATGGAGCGCCACGAAGGACGCATCTCGCAGGCCGAGTACGAGAAGGCCAAGTCCGCCCTCGACCAGACCATCGCCCGCGCCCTCGCGCGGAGAAAGAATTGACCGCCGAGACCGCCGAGAACGCAGAGACAGGCAACCTCTTGGGGGCGTCATCCTGAGGCGCTTGAGCGCCGAAGGATCTCGCGCGCATCGCCGAAGCTCCTGGCCGTAGGTGCCGGGGAATACGATAGAATCAAAGCACCGATGGTTCCACAGTCCGCCACCACTCAGCGCGCGGCCGCCCTGCAACAGGCGGTGCGCTCCATCATCCGCGGCAAGGACGACGTCATCCGCCTCGCCCTGATCTCCATCCTGGCCCGCGGCCACCTGCTCATCGAGGGCGTCCCCGGGGTGGGCAAGACCACGCTCGCCCACGCCCTGGCCCGCGCCATCGACTGCCAGTTCCAGCGCATCCAGTTCACCAGCGACATGCTGCCCTCCGACGTCCTGGGCATCTCCATGTACTCGGCCATGGAGCAGAAGTTCGAGTTCAAGCGCGGTCCCATCTTCACCAACGTGCTGCTGGCCGACGAGATCAACCGCACCACGCCCAAGACGCAATCGGCGCTGCTGGAGGCCATGAACGAGGGCCAGGTCACCATGGACTCCCGCTCCTACACCCTGCCCCAGCCCTTCCTGGTCATCGCCACCCAGAACCCGGTCGAGCACCACGGTACCTATCCCCTGCCCGAGTCGCAGATGGACCGCTTCCTGCTGCGTGCGGGCATGGGCTATCCCGAGGCCGGCAGCGAGCGCGAGATCCTGCGCTCGGAGGCCGGCATGGCCCGCCTCGACCGGCTCCAGCCCGTGCTCTCCGGCGCCGACGTCACCGCCATGCAGGAGGAGGTCACGCGCATCCGCGTGGATGAAGCCCTGCTCGACTACACCCTGGAGATCGTGCGCCGCACCCGCGACTCCGAGTACCTCTCGCTGGGCGTCTCCCCGCGCGGCGCACTCATGCTCTACCGCGCCGCCCAGGCCTCCGCCTTCCTCGACGGCCGCAGCTTCGCCGCCCCCGAGGACTTCAAAGGCCTGGTGGTCCCCGTCTTCGCGCACCGCGTGGTGGTCAACGCCCGCTACTCCTCGACGCTGAAGAAGTCGGAGCAGTCGGAGCAGATCCTGCGCGACATCGTGGAGAACGTGCCGGTTCCGGTGTAGCGGGCGGCCGACATGTCTTTCCTTCGCTTCCTCATGCTGCTGGCGCTGGTGGTCTGGCTGGGCGGCATCGTCTTCTTCGCCGTCATGGCGCCCAACGTCTTCGCTGCCGTGCCCACGCGCGAGATGGCGGGCCACATCATCGCGCGGCTGCTCACCCTCCTGCACGGCATGGGCATCGCCGCCGGAATCGTCTTCCTTGTTTGCTCGCTTCTCCTGGCGCGCCTCTCCCGGGGCGCGTTCCAGCCCTGGGCGGCGCGTAACCTGCTGGTCGCCGCTATGTTGGCCCTGACCTGCATCTCGCAGTTCTATGTGTTCGCGCGCATGGAAAGCCTGCGCCGCGACCTGGGCGGGATCGACCGGGTCGCGCCCAGCGATCCCCGGCGCGTCGAGTTCGACCGCCTGCACGTGTGGTCCACGCGGCTGGAGGGCGGAGTGCTCTTGCTGGGCCTGGGGGTCGTCTTTTCTGTCGCTCGCCGTTTATCATGAGGGCGCAGGCTCTTAGCTATTCGCTTTT
>DATIWW010000070.1:0-5497 GCA_035519175.1 Terriglobales bacterium | reverse complement strand
GGAATGCAGGTGGTCGGCCTCGTCGTGATTATCATCGTAATCTGGGCCCTGTATAGCACCTTGCGTGGGTGACGCAATCTGCCCGCTTTCCCTGATTGAGCGTTAAGCCGTAACAAGTGATAAGGGCTGTTATCAACAGTTGAGTCGGGGTGGGGTCAGTCGAGTTCCGGCAAGTAGCAGGTAAAGAACGGCTTCTCTCGTAGGGGAGGGTTCTGCTTCAGCAAGTCCAATGAAAACTTCTGTAATCCGCTCGACCGCGAATAGACCACTCCACTGTGGATCTTGACGATGTCCCCATAGGAGTACCCCTCTGGCAGGTCGAAGAACTCGAAACTAAAGCTGGTGCCATAGGAGTGCATTGTCCCGTCGCGCATCTCAGCGACAAACGCTGCCCATCCCATCGTGGTTTCGCCATGAATCATTTGCAAGATGGCTGATGGCCACGCGAACGGGGACTTCTCCACGGACTTGAGCTGATAATAGGCAACCCGCGACTCACCAGCGACGAAGATCGCAATTACCGGCTTCTTCTGTGATGGCGTCCAGCGCAACTGCTTCATGCGCCGATGAAACAACGCGAGCTGCATCGCCTGGCTTTGGAAAACAACACATGGGAGGTACGTGCCATCGAGCAGATAGGCAGCGGCCCTATACCGCTTGCCGTAGATGGGGTCGTCCAGTGGGTCAATCGACTCCCTGACGAACTGCGCCACATCTGCGCTTCGCATACTCATGACGAAGGATGATATGACGGTGTCGTCGGTAACTGTTGATAAATCCCCTTATCACAAGTTACCGGTGGGCTGATTCGTAACTTACGCTAAGGGCTGTTAGACACCAGCCAGGCCTAGCGACTAGCTCTTCGGCCATTGCTTGAACATCTTGTTGACGGCGTTCTGCACCTGTTTCTGATTCTTGTTCCCGTTGTCGTTCAGGGTGTCTTCAGCCATTCCACGCCAAACCAGCGATTTGGCCTTGGTGTCATAAAGCCTGACGACCAGAGTGCTCTCCACGCTCTGCGCGGGTGTCATTTGGTCCAGGCCCCCTCGCATCTCCCAGGCGCCATATGGTGTCTGGCCCCTTGCGCCGCCGCTCGCGGTCACGATCAGATCAGGGTCCTGGTCTTCCCGAACCATCCGCAGGCCTCTTGTCTGCAAAGCGGCATTGACGTCTCCTATCGCCTCCCGGTCCAGAATGGGGTTGGCGATCTGGTTCCGGTTAGCGGCTCCCCAAGCATAGGTATGGTAGTGCCCAAAGCTCTGGCCATGGTTGTAGGTCGCGGAGATCCGCTGCGCTGCGGCAGCGGACACCAGCAAGAGCGTCAGAACGCCAACCAGGGTGTTTGTTCTCATGGGGATTCTCCCTCCCTGACTCGAAAGCCGTTTCACTCGGTCACGGCTAAAGCCGGCCGCAAACCCCAGGATGGGCTGCCATTATAGTCAGCTGGCAATGGTTCGACATGACTGTTGATCAATCCCCTTATCACAAGTTACGGCGCGCGGCTGCCACGACGCACCCGCACTGCGCCTGGGGGATCGCCCGCACCCACGCACTCTCCGCCCGTAACCTTCTGATTCCACGAGATCGCACACTCCGCTCTACGCGTGCTCGCACGCACCTGCGCACGCTGCGCCACGCCCGCGCCCGCGCGTCCCGCGCTCGCTGCGCTGGGCTGCTGCCGCTGAGCGCGCGCGAGGGGGGGTGCTCGCAGCAGCAGCACATACACACTATCCCCTCCCTCCGTTGACCCCGCCCCTCCGGACTCCGTAAACTAGAGAGCGAGTTTTCCCCACCTGCAATCCTTTCCGGAGGCGGTTCTGGGCATCCGTTCGCGATTCATCTGCATGCTGGCGCTGCTGGCGGGACTGGGCGAGGCCGGCCTGGCCCAGCAGACGCCCAAGGTCACGCTGGAATCCAGCGAGAGCCTGTTCGCGGTGCTGGCCGGCATCAATGCCTGCGGCTACGACCAGGAGCTGACCGCCTCCGACCCGTTGCGGATGCGGCTGCGCGCCGAGGTGGCCGAGGCCACGCAGGCGTCGGCGGAGGCCCAGGAGGCCCGCCAGGCGATGTGCGATTTTTACGCCGACCATCGCGCCAACGATCCCAGCCGCGACCTCGCCCAGTATGTCTCCCTGGGCCTGAACCTGGGCGAGCCCCCCAAGATGGCTCCCACGATGCGGGAAGCCGACCTGCCCCCCGACGCTGCCTACGTGCTGGGCTTTGTCCCGGTGCTCGAGCGCTTCTACCAGGCGGCAGGGCTGCACGCCATCTACGAAAAGCACCGCCCCGACTTCGAGGCCCTGACCGAGCAGTTCTCGCCCAGCATCGCGGAGATGATCCTGCGCACCGACACCTACCTGCGCCTGCCCATCGCCGGCTACTCGGGGCGGCACATGTCCATCTACCTGGAGCCGCTGGCCGCGCCCGGGCAGATCAACGCGCGCAACTACGGCGCCGACTACTCCCTGGTGGTGTCGCCGGCGGGCGGCGCCCTCCCCATGGAGCAGGTGCGCCACACCTACCTGCACTTCGCCCTCGATCCCCTGGCCCAGCGGCGCGGCACCACCCTGCGCCGGCTGGAGGCCCTGGAACTGAGCGTGAAGGCGGCGCCCCTGGACGAGAGCTTCAAGCGTGACATCACGCTGCTGGTGAACGAGTCGCTGATCCGGGCCATTGAAGCGCGCCAGATCGGCCGCCGCAATCCCGCCGCCGAGCCGCAGCGCCGCGCCGCCGTGGACGAGGCCGAGAAGGAAGGCTTCATCCTCACCCTCTACTTCTATCAGCGGCTGGGCAAGTTCGAGACCGACAAGGACTCGGTGGGGTTGCAGGACGCCTATCCCGACATGCTGTACGACATCGATGTAGACCAGGAGCGCAAGCACGCCGAGGGCATCCAGTTCGCCGCGGAAGCGGCCCCGGAGGTGATGCGCGCATCCAACCCCAGGCAGGCCTCCGCGCTCGACCAGGCGGAGGCGCTGCTGGCCTCGGGCGACGCGGCGGGAGCGCAGAAGCTGGCCCAGCAGGCCCTGGAGCGGCAGGAGGACTCCGGGCGCGCCTTGTTCATCCTGGCGCGGGCGGCGGCCCTCAGCCGCGACATGCAGGGCGCGGTCACCTACTTCCAGCGCACGCTGGAGGTAGCGCACGAGCCCCGCACCCTGGCGTGGTCGCACATCTACCTGGGGAGGATCTACGACCTGCAGCAGGCGCGGGAGCAGGCGTTGGAGCAGTACCGGGCAGCGCTGGCGGCCGGCGATGCCGCCGCCGACACCAAGGCGGCGGCCGAGCGCGGGTTGCAGCAGCCCTACGCGCCCCCCGGCCAGCCGCGACACTAGTGCAGCCCGCGAGGAGCGGCCAGAGGTGCGAGCAGCCATGAAGGCAATCGGATCGATCGCGGCGGTGGTGCTGGCGGCTAGCGGCATGCTGGGGGCGCAGAGCGCGCCCCCGGCGGCGCCCGCCCAGCCGCCCGCCCAGCAGCCCGCAGCGCCGGCGTCGCAGCAGCCGGCCGCGCCGCAGACTCCGGCGGCCACGCCGCCGCCGGCCCAGCCCGCCCATCAGCCCGAGGCCAAGAGCCAGGCGGAATACGATGCCTATCTGAAGGCCTCCGGCGAAAAGGACCGCGACAAGGCGGAAGCCGCCGCCCGCGACTTCGAGGCCAAGTTCCCCGCCAGCGAGTTGCGCGGCGTCCTCTATCTCAGCCTGATGAACAGCTACCAGCAGGCCAACAACGCCCCCAAGACCATCGAGATGGGGCGCAAGGTGCTGCAATTTTTCCCCGACAATTCGGTGGCGCTGGTCACCACCGCCAACGTGCTGGCCGAGACCGCGCACGACAGCGACGCCGACCGCGAGCAGCGCTTCGCGGAGGCGGAACAGGACGCGCGCCACGCCATCGCCACCATCGACAGCGGCCTGGGCGCGCCCGCCAACTGGAGCAAGGAGCAGGTGGAGTCGGCGCGCAACCTGGTGCTCTCCATGGCGCATGCCGCCCTGGGCTTCATCGAGCTGCGGAGGAACAATGACGCGTCGGCGGAGCAGGAACTGCGGCTGGCCGTCCAGCTCAATCAGTCGCAACCCTACGCGCCCACCTGGTACCGGCTGGCGCTCGCCCTCGACCACCAGCACAAGTTCGCGGAGGCGCTGCAGGCGGTGAACCACGCTATCCCGCTGTTTGCCGCCGACGATCCCATGCTGGAACTGGCCAAGCGCGAACAGGACCGGCTGAACAAGCTGACGGGGACACCGGCCGCGCCGCCGCCTCCGCCGGGCAATCCCGGCAACACCACGCCGCCCGCGGGCGCGCCGCCCAAGTCCTAGAAATGAACCCAGAGGAAACCACGGCGCTGGAAGAGTTGCTGGGACACAGCTTCCGCCAGCGCGAGTTGCTGGAGCAGGCGCTCACCCACAGCTCGCACGCCCACGAGCGGGAGGCGCGCGGCGAAGGCGGCGCCCCGCTCCAAGACAACGAACAGCTCGAATTCCTCGGCGACGCCGTGCTCGGCTTCGTGACCGGGCAGGCCCTGTTCGAGCGTTTTCCCCACTTCCACGAGGGCCAGCTCTCCAAGACGCGCGCCCACCTGGTCAGCGCCCGCCACCTGGTGGAGGTGGCCGAGGGTCTTGGCCTGGGCCGTTTCCTGCGCCTGGGCCGGGGAGAGGAGAAGAGCGGCGGGCGCTCCAAGGCGGCGCTGCTGGTGAATGCCCTGGAGGCGGTGGTGGCCGCCATCTACCTGGACGCGGGGCTGGAGCCGGCCCGCGACTTCATCCTGCGCCGCATCGTGGATCCGGAGCTGGAACGGCTGGCGCAGCAGGCCACCGGCGCCTTTCCCGTCACCGACCACAAGTCCGCGCTGCAGGAACTCCTGCAGGCGGCGGGACGTCCCCAGCCGTCCTACTCGGTGGTGAGGGAGGAAGGCCCCGAGCACAAGAAGACCTTCACGGTGGAGGTGCAGGTACCCGGCGAAGGCAAGCCCGACTACGTGGGCCGCGCCCAGGGCCCCACCAAGAAGAAAGCGGAGCAACTCGCCGCCCAGCAGGCTCTGCAGTACCTGCAGGCGGCGGGCGCGCCGCGCCCCGCCCGGGGAGGTGCCGCGTGAGCCCGTCCGCCCGCTCCCGCATGGACCTGCCGGGAGCGGCGCAGTGGCTGTTGCGGGTGGCTGTGATCGCGCTGTTCGCCATCACTTTCCTGGCGCAGGCCTTCCAGATCCCCTCCGAGTCCATGGAGAACACGCTGCTCATCGGCGATTACGTGCTGGTGGACAAGGTGGACTACGCGCACAGCGGGATGTGGGGCCGCATCCTGCCCTACCAGCCCATCCATTGCGGCGACATCATCGTCTTCCGCTATCCCGTGGACCCGCAGCAGCACTTCGTGAAGCGGGTGGTGGGAACGCCCGGCGACCGGGTGCGACTGGTGGACAAACACGTGCTGGTGAACGGGCGGCCCATCGACGAGACCCACGCCATTTTCACTTCGCACTCCCACGACGCCTTCCGCGACGAC
>DATIWW010000069.1:0-2984 GCA_035519175.1 Terriglobales bacterium | reverse complement strand
TGCGGAGGAAGAACGGGGCGGGGCGGGGTTCTTGCAGGAAAAGTGTTCTTCGAGTTTGTCATCCTGAGAGAGCCCGACTGGCCGCGAACGCAGCGAGCGGGCAAGGGAGGGCGACCGAAGGACCCCTATGGCCACGACCATCTCGGAGGGGATAGGGGTCCTTCGCTGCGGCTCGGTCGCATTCGCTCTTTCGCCGCGCTCAGGATGACAACTGTAAGAGGGAGGCTATCTCGCCCGGAGACCCGCAGAAGATTTACGATTGAGGCGTAGGCGATTGTCCTCGGGCCCCGCCCGCCTTAGCCTCGCTCGCAGGAGGATCACCCCTCATGCGCCGCACCGCTTCTCTCGTCCTGCTGGTCCTGCTGGCCTTCGCCCCTGCCTCGGCCCGCCAGGCCCCGGCCCCGCCGGAGGATCCGGTGGGCGCGGCCATCAGCCACATCCGCAACCTGGAGTATGCCGAGGCCCGCCGCCAGCTCGAAGCCTGGGTGGGGGAGCATCCCGACGACCTGCGCGCCTGGAACTACCTCGCCGTGGCCATCCTCTACCGCGAGATGTTCGAGCGCGGCGTGCTGGAAGCCAAGGTCTACGGCCAGGGCGGCGAAGCCTTCCAGCCTTCCAAGGTCGAGGTCAGCCCCGGCTTCCAGGAGGACCTGTTCCGCGTGCTCGACCGGGCGCAGCAGCTCGCCGAGGCGCGTCTCCAGAAGGATCCCCAGGACAAGGAGGCCATGTACTGGCTGGGAGTGACGCACGGCACCCGCGCCACCTATCACTTCACCCTGCGCAAGGAGTACGGCCCGGCGCTGCACGAGGCCAAGGACGCCTTCGACCTGCACGAGCGCTTGCTGAAGGTCGACCCGACCTTCACCGACGCCTCCTTGATCGTGGGGGTGCAGCACTACGTGGTGGGCAGCCTGCCCTGGTTCTGGAAGCTGATGGCGGCGCTCAGCGGGCGGCACGGCGACCGCAAGCAAGGGTTGGCGGAGGTGAAGCGCGCCGCCGAGCAGGGGCACTTCGCCCGCGAGGACGCGCAGTTGATGCTCGGCGTCCTCTACCAGCGCGAGAAGATGCTGCCGGAAGCGCTGGCCGTCTTCCAGGAGATGGCCGCGGCCTCGCCGCGCAACTACCTGCTGCCCCAGGAGGTGGCGTCGCTCGACCAGCAGATGGGCGACTGGGCCGCCGCCGCCCAGGTCTACGACTCCATGCTAGCGAGATACCGGGCGCGCGAACCCAACTTCGACAAGCTGCCGGCGGCGCGCTTCTTCTACCTGGCGGGCGTGGCTCGCCGCCACCTCGAGCAGGACGAGGCCGCGCTGGCGCTCTTGGCGGAGGGCGCGAGCCTGCCGGGCGACAGCATCTACATCTACCGCTGCGAATTGCAGGCCGCGGAGCTGGACGCCCTCAACCACCGCGAGCAGCAGGCCCGCCAGCGCTACCAGCGCGTCGCGCAAGCCGTCCCCGACACCGAAGAGGGCAAGCTGGCCCGGCGGGCACTGAAGAACCTGCCGGACTGAGGCACGGAGGATCGGGCCATTGCGCTCGCCGGGACTTCTGCATCGGCAATGGCCGCCGTGTTCTTGATAGTATTAGCGGCATGACCGCCGCCCCTACCGGCCTGCAACTCGCTCTGCTCTCGGCGGCCATTCTCGGCTTTCGCCACGGCTTTGACTACGACCACATCGCGGCGATCTCGGACATCACCAGCGTGCAGAATACCGGCAAGCGCGCCATGCAGCTTGGGCTGCTCTATGCCCTGGGGCACGCCGTGACGGTGGCCGTCCTGGGAAGCGCCGTCGTCTTCTTTGGGCTATCGCTGCCGCGCGGCATCGACCGCATCGCGGAACGGCTTGTCGGCCTGACCCTGGTTGTCCTGGGCCTCTACGTCCTGAGTTCGCTCTTCCGGGGATCTTACGTTCCGCGCAGCCGTTTCCTTCTGCTGGCGAACGCGTTCCGCTGGCTCCATTGGAAAGCAAGCGGCTATTGGCACAACCACGAGCTGCCCAAACCGACGACATCGAATTGGAATTACGACAGGAAGTCGGTGTTCGTGATCGGCATCATTCACGGCCTGGGCGCAGAAACACCGAGTCAACTGCTGATTTTTCTGCTAGCTGCCAACCTGGGTGGCCTGGGAAAGGGTTTTCTCGGGCTGGGAATGTTCCTGGCAGGGCTTCTGGCCATGAACACCCTGATGACGGCATGCGCTGCGGGACTCTTTGGGGTCAGCACGCGCATGCAGAAGTTTCAGTATGCGGTCACATCGGCCACTGCAATCTATAGCTTGATCGTCGGGGCGATCTTCCTGTTCGGGGCCTCCGCTTTTCTGCCGCCCATCGGATAGCACCGCGGCCCCGCGGCGCGCTCCGTGATGCCGGGTCAGGTCCTGGCGGCGACATAGATGTATCGAAGTGCGGTGTGGCCAGTATTGATGACGTTGTGCTCCGTGTGGGGCGGACAATACACGGCCGAGTTCGCCGAAACGGGCAGCTTGGAGCCGTCCTCGAAGACCATTTCTCCATCGCCGGCAAGCACGATCAAGAGCTCTTCATATTGCTTCGTGTCATGCTTCCCGACAGCTTGCCCGGGCGCGAGAACAACCAGTCCCGACTCCATCCCCATGCTCTCCGGCGGCCCGCTCAGAATCGGAAGATACTTCTTGCCGTTGGAGTCGAGTCGGATGACCTTTGCGCTCGGCCGGCCGATGGATTGCTTCGCAATGCCTTGTCCTGTCATGCAGGGTTGCAGGGTGGTGGTGAGTATCAGCAACCGAAGCGCCCAGACGATTCCTGCCTTCATGACAGATCTCCCGCCATTGGATCACCGCAAGCACTTCCTGTTTCAGTGCGTATGCGGGTGGTCGTGGTGCTCAAGCTTATGTTCAAGTTGCTTCACTTGCTCCGCAAGCTTGCGGAGAGCCTCTTTGATCTCTTGGATGTCCTTGTCGTACTCGGGATGATGGTGATCGTGAGAATGTTCCTGGCTGCCCA
>DATIWW010000068.1:0-4857 GCA_035519175.1 Terriglobales bacterium | reverse complement strand
GTGGTGGCGCTGGTGGCGCTGGATGTGGCCATCCTGCGGGCGGTGTGGTGGCCGGAGTCGCTCCCGCTGCTCTATCTGCTCTACGTGCTCTACTTCGTGATCGCGGCGGGCGCGGCCTTCGAGCTGGCCCGCTTCAGCCTGGGACGCGGAGTGGTGGCGCCCTGGCTGCTGGCCCTGGCCCTGCTCGGCCTGCACATGCAGGAGGGCGGGGGAGCGGCCCGCGCCTGGGCCCTGCTCGACGTGGCCGTCGACCTGACGCTGGGGTTGAGTCTGCTGTTGATGGTGATGGACGATGCCCAGGGCCGGGCGCGGCGCCTGAATGCCGTCAACGCCATCGCCCGGGTGGTGGCCCAGGCGCAGGAGTTCGATCCCATGATGCACGCGGCGCTGAGCGAGCTGCGCCAGCTGATGGGGGCGAGCGCGGCCTGGTTCCGCCTCTTGGAAGGCGACCAGCTGGTGCTGGGCGAGCACGTGGGGCTGCCGGAGAGCTACCTGCGCACCCGCCGGAGCATCCGCGCCGACCAGAGTTCCAGCGGACGGGCGCTGCGCAGCGGCATGCCCGCCATGATCCGGGCGGCCGGCGCCGACCCGGAGACCCGGGAGCGGCTGCGCGCCGACGGCTTCGACCACGTCATCCTGCTGCCCGTGCAGGGCAAGGCCTCGGTGCTGGGCACGGTGCTGCTGGGCTTCGCCCAGCCTCACACCTACACCACCGACGAGATGCAGTTTCTGGGTGCCACCGCCAATCAGATCGGGATCGCGGGCGAGAACCTGCGGCTGTTCGACCAGATGCTGCGCTCGCGCCGCCAGTGGGTCAACACCTTCGACTCCATCAAGGACGCCATCTTCGTCCACACCCCGGAATTCCGCGTCCTGCGCGCCAACCGCGCCCTGCTCAAGCGCCTGGGACTGCACCACCACGAGGTGCTGGACCGCCGGTGCGAGGAGGTGCTGCCCCAGGCCAGCCCCTGGAGCGGCTGCCCCTACTGCGGCGCTCCCGCCTCGAACCTGGGCGATGCCCCCGATCCCTGTTTCGGCGGCTTCTCCCTGACCTCGACCTCGTCCTACAGCGAGGGCGGGGACACGCTGGGCACGGTGCACGTCATCACCGACCTCAGCGAGCGGCACGCCGCCGAGGAGCGCTACCGGCAGTTGTTCCAGCAGGTGCAGGAGGGAGTCTTCATCTCCACGGCGGGAGGGCGGCTGCTGGATTGCAACGACGCCTTCGTGAAGCTGTTGGGCTACGACAGCCGGGAAGAGGTGCTGGCCCTCGACATCGGGCGGCAGATCTACGCCTCGCAGCAGGAGCGCGAGATCTTCCGCCGGGAGATGGCCACGCGGGGCGCGGTGCGCAACTACGAGGTCACGCTGCGGCGCAAGGACCAAAGCCTGATCCGGGCGCTGGAGACCAGCATCGCCACCCGCGACGCCCGCGGCAAGATCGTGCGTTACCAGGGCTTCCTCCTCGACATCACCGAGAAGAGGCGGGCGGAGGACGAGCTGCGGCGCCGCAACCGCGAGCTTTACGCCCTGAACGCCATCGCGGTGGCGGGCACACAGTCCCTGGACCTGGACGAGATCCTCAACGTGACCCTGCGCCACCTGGTGGAGTTGTTCCAGGCCGACACCGGAGGCGTCTACCTGTTCGACGAGTCCAGCCAGTCGCTGCGGCGGCGGGCGGCCCACGGCCACCTGCGCGGTCTGCCCGAAGTGCGCGTCCAGGGCGAGTTCTGGGAGCGGGCGCGGAGCGAGCACGCCGAGGTGATCACGCCCGAGCACCTGGCGCAACTGCCCTCCGAGGTGGCCGAGTACGTGCGCGCCGAGGGGCTGCTGTCCTGGCTGTGGGTGATCATGTGGGCCAAGGACAAGATCATCGGGGTGCTGGGGATCAGCAGCCGCAGCCCGCGGGAGTTCAGCGCCGGCGACCACAACCTGATGATCGCCATCGGGCGCCAGGTGGCCACCACCATCGACAAGGTGCACCTGTACGAGGAGACCTGCAAGGCCTACGAAGACTTGCGGCGCACCCAGGAGCAACTGCTGCAGAGCGAGAAGATGTCGGCGGTGGGGCAGCTCATCTCGGGCGTGGCCCACGAATTGAACAACCCCCTGACCGCCATCCTGGGCTACGCCCAGTTGCTGGAGCAGGAGCCGCTGGAGCAGCGCCATCGCGACTTCGTGGAGAAGCTGCACCGCCAGGCGCGCCGCACCCACCGCATCGTGCAGAACCTGCTCTCCTTCGCCCGCCAGCGCAAGCCCCAGAAGACCGAGGTGGACCTGCGCACGGTGCTGGAAGACACCCTGGCGCTGCGCGACTACGACCTGAGGCTGAACAACATCACGGTGGAGCGCGACTACCAGGCCCGCCTGCCCATGGTCTACGCCGACGCTCACCAAGTGGAGCAGGTGTTCCTCAACATCATCAACAACTCCGTGGATGCCATGCTGGATGCGGCCAACGGCGGCGTGCTGCGGGCGCGCATCTTCGCCGAGCACGGCCACGTCTGCACCGAGGTGCGCGACAGCGGTCCCGGCATCCGCGACCCCAAGCGCATCTTCGATCCCTTCTACACCACCAAGTCCATCGGCAAGGGCACGGGGCTGGGGCTGAGCATCTGCTACGGCATCGTCAAGGAGCACGGGGGCGAGATCGTGGCCGTCAACCATCCCGAGGGCGGGGCGGCGTTCACGGTGCGGCTGCCGCTGGCGGCGGAGCCCAAGCCGGCGGCGCCGGCGGGCTGGACGGCGGGGGAGTCGGCGCTGCTGCGCGGCCGCGTCCTGATCGTGGACGATGAACTCTCGGTGCTGGAGTTCGAGCGCGAAGTGCTGCTGGGAGTGGGCGCCGAGGTGGTGGCCGTGGACAGCGGCGACGAAGCCATCGCCTGCCTGGGCGCCGAGGAATTCGACGCCATCCTGCTGGATGGCAAGATGCCCGGGCGCTGGGACGGCCCCGACATCTACCGCTGGGTGGAGGAGAACCGCCCCGCCATGACCCAGCGCGTCCTGCTGGCCGTCTCCGACATGAGCGACGCCAAGATCCGCCGCTTCCTGGAGACCAGCCGCTGCCCTTGCATCGTCAAGCCCTTCGAGGTCAAGGACCTGATCGCCCTCACCCGCCGCCTGCTGCAAAAGAGAGAGCGGGCGGCCACCCCGGCCGACGCCCACTGACGCTGCTCACGGGGGCGAGCTATACTCCGAAGTAGTTCCTGCGGAGCGTGCGTCATGATACGTGTCCTGATGCTCTGTCTGCTGTGCTGCCTTCCTCTGACCGCTCAAAGCTCCAATCCCGAAGCCCCGCCGCGCCCGAGCGCCCATGCCCGGAAGTTCGCCGCCCTGTGTGATCAGTTCATCAAGGAGTCGCTGGCGCTCTCCCCGGTCAGCGCCTCGGCCGCCGGTTATCACAAGCATCATTACGCCCAGCCGGGCAAGCCGGGCAAGACCGTCGCCCTCGATGGGCGGCTGGACGATCTCTCGCCCCAGGCCTTCGCCCGGCAGCGCGCCTTCTACCAGCAATGGCGGGCGCGTTTCCACAAAGAGTTCCCGCCAGCCTCGCTGGGTCTGGAAGACGCCGCCGACTTCCAGCTCGTCGACGATCAGATCGGCCTCAACCTGCTGGAGTTCGACACCGTCCAGAGCTACAAGCACAACCCCACCGTCTACGTGGAGCTGATCGGTAACGGCCTCTTCCTGCCCCTCACCCAGGCGTACGCTCCCAAGCAGGTACGCCTGCGCCAGGTGCTCCTGCGCCTTCGCCAGGTCCCACGCCTGCTGCAGCAGGCGCGCCAGCAACTGGTGGACTCCGACCCCATCTTCATCAAAGTGGCGGTGGAGGAGGACGAGGGCAACCTCGGCTTGATCCAAGAGACGGTGGCCGCGGAGATCCCGGCCGGCTCGCCGCTCAAAGCCCAGTACGACAAGCTGGCGCCCGCGGCGGTGGCGGCGCTCAAGGAATTCGACCGGTGGCTGCAGTCGGACCTGGCCCAGCGTCCCACCACCCGCACCTGGCGCCTGGGCAAGGACTGGTATGACCAGAAGTTCCGCCTGGTGATGGAGACCGACATCACCCCCGAGCAGGTGCTGGCCGATGCCGAAGAGCAGATGAAGGTGGTGCGCGGGCGCATGCTGGAACTGGCCCTGCCCCTGCACGCCCAGATGTTTCCCGCCCACAGCGACCACTCCGACCTGCCGGCGCACGAGCGCGAGAACACCATCATCGGCGAGGTGCTGCACAAGATCTCCGACGAGCACTGCCAGCGCGACCAGCTGGTGCAGTGCGCGCAGGACGACCTGGCCGGCATCACCGCCTTCATCCGCGAAAAGAGGATCGTCGCCCTGAGCGAGCGTTCGAACTTGAAAGTCATTCCCACGCCCGCTTTCATGCGCGGGGCCTACGGGGTGGGCGGCTTCCACTCCGCGCCGCCGCTGGAGCCCACGGCCGAGGCCGAGTACTGGGTGACGCCCATCGATCCCAAGGCCTCCGACCGCTTCGCCGACGCCCGCCTGCGCGAGTACAACACCTGGGTGCTGCAGTGGCTCACCATCCACGAGGCCCTGCCCGGACACTACATCCAGGCGGAGCACGCCAACGACATCCAGCCCGTGACCCGGCGGCTGGTGCGCGGGCTGTTCAGCAACGGCCCCTACGTCGAGGGCTGGGCCGAGTACATGGCGCAGGTGATGCTCAAGGAGGGCTACGCCAACCGCGATCCGCGCTACGAACTGAGCTACTGGAAGGTCTGGCTGCGAGCGGTGGCCAACGCCGCGCTCGACGTCCGCCTGCAGACCATGGGCATGACCGACCAGGAGGCCCTCGACCTGATGGAGAAAGACTGCTTCCAGACCACCGCCGAGGCCGAG
>DATIWW010000067.1:0-5105 GCA_035519175.1 Terriglobales bacterium | reverse complement strand
ACTCCTGACTACTGGCTACTGATCTGCATGGTCTCGTCGATGGAGAAGGACGCGGGCAGGCCCGAGCACGCGCCCGCGCAGGTGGCGGTGATGCGGAAGCCGGTCGCGGTCACCTCGGCGGAGTAGGTGTAAGGTCCACGGTGGTTCGAGGCCATGCTGATGTCGCCGGCGGAGCGCAGTTCGTCGATCGACACGTACTTGCCCTCGGAAGCGAAGTGGCGGCGCTCGGCCTCGCCCAGCGCGATCAGGTCGTTCCTCACTCCCGCCAGGTTGACGGTCGCGGTGGGATTGCTGGTGCCGGCGGGCGAGGCCGACTGCGTCGACTTCAGGTAGTACCAGGCGCCGGCCACCACCACCAGCAGCACGGCGATGAAGCCCAAGGCTCGGGACATAGGGGCCCTCCTGCGGCGCATTGTAGCGCGGAATGGCGCGCCCCTTCCCCGTCGACCTGCGTCTCCGGGCCGGTCGCGCGCGTCCCGGGGAAAATGTCGTGCACCCGGCACTCACGTGCCGGGCTGGGTTCTCGATCCGCGGCGAAGAAGTTCCTACGAACCGGCCTTCTGGATCTTGGCCCAGGTGTCTTTCAGCGCCACGGTGCGGTTGAAGACCAGCTTGCCGGGGCGGGAGTCGGAGTCCACGCAGAAGTATCCCAGGCGCTCGAACTGGTAGCGCGCGCCCGCGGTGGCCGCGGCCAGCGAGGGCTCCAGCTTGCAGCCGGTCAGCACCTCGAGCGAGTCGGGATTCAGGTTGGCGGTGAAGTCCTGGCCCTCCTCCACCTGGTTAGGGTCGGGCTTGGTGAAGAGCTTGTCGTAAAGGCGCACCTCGGCCTCGACGGCGTGTGCGGCCGAGACCCAGTGCAGCGTGGCCTTCACTTTGCGGCCGTCCGGTGGGTTGTTGCCGCCGCGGGTGGCGGGATCGTAGGTGCAGTGCACCTCGCTGATCTCTCCCTTCGCGTTCTTCACCACGCTGCTGCAGGTGACGAAGTAGCCGGCGCGCAGGCGCACCTCGCGCCCGGGGGAGAGCCGGAAGAATCCCTTGGGCGGCTCCTCGCGGAAGTCCTCCTGCTCGATGTAGAGGACGCGGGAGAAGGGCACCTGGCGCGTGCCCGCAGCCGGATCCTCGGGGTTGACCTGCGCCTCGAACTCCTCGCTCTGGCCCTCGGGATAGTTGTCGATGACCAGCTTCAAGGGGCGCAGCACGGCCATGGCGCGCGGGGCGCGGCGGTTCAGGTCCTCGCGCACGAAGTGCTCGAGCATGGCGATGTCGGTGGTGCCGTTGGTGCGTGAGACCCCTCCCGCGGCGCAGAAGTTGCGGATGGCCTCGGGGGAGTAGCCGCGGCGGCGGATGCCGCAGAGGGTGGGCATGCGCGGGTCGTCCCAGCCCGAGACCCGCTTCTCGTTCACCAGTTGCAGCAGCTTGCGCTTGCTGAGCAGGGTGTAGGTCAGGTTGAGGCGGTCGAACTCGATCTGCTGCGAGGGGAAGATGCCAAGCTGCTCGATGTACCAGCGGTAGAGCGGCTGGTGGTCGGCGAACTCCAGCGTACACATGGAGTGGGTGACGCGCTCGATGGAGTCCGACTGGCCGTGCGCGTAGTCGTACGTGGGGTAGATGCACCACTGGTCGCCGGTGCGGTGGTGGGAGGCGTGCACGATGCGGTACATGACCGGGTCGCGCATATTCATGTTGGGCGAGGACATGTCGATCTTGGCGCGCAGGGTGCGGGCGCCGTCGGGGAACTCGCCCGCGCGCATGCGCTCGAAGAGGTTGAGGTTCTCCTCCACCGGGCGGTCACGGTAGGGACTGTTCTGGCCGGGCTCGGTCAAGGTGCCGCGGGTGCGGCGGACCTCGTCGGCGGAGAGGTCGCAGACGAAGGCCTTGCCGGCGCGGATGAGCTGCAGCGCCCACTGGTAGAGCTGGTCGAAGTAGTCGGAGGCGTAGAAGAGGCCTTCCCAGTGAAAGCCCAGCCACTTGACGTCGGCCATGATGGAGTCGACGTATTCCGTCTCTTCTTTTTCGGGATTGGTGTCGTCGAAGCGGAGGTTGGTGCGGCCGCCGAACTCGTCGGCCAGGCCGAAGTCGAGGCAGATGGCCTTGGCGTGGCCGATGTGCAGGTAGCCGTTGGGCTCGGGTGGGAAGCGGGTCTGCAGCACGGCGTCGCCGTACTTCTTCGCCTTCAGGTCCTCGACCATGATGTCGCGGATGAAGTTGGGGCGCGGCTCGGCCGGTTCCTTGCTTTCTGCCGAGGGTTTCGAAGTATTCATCGGTCGATTCCTAGATCGAGAGCACGTCTGTGCTAAGTATCGAGGACTTCAAAAGGTTGCGGCCGAGACAGCAAACCAAAAGAGAAACATGGGCACCACGAGCAGGGAATCAAATAGCACACCCGCAACTCGGATTCGCCTCTCGCTTGCTTCGTTCACCTCATAGAGCAAGTAGACCAAACCGAGAATCGCAGTCACTCGAAAGATCCACCAAAAACCCATGACCCACGGTTTCGGCCAGGTTCTGGGCGCAAACCACACCCCAAGAATCGCTAGAATCCAGAGCGAAGAGACAAGAATGCGAAAGCCGAGTCGCACCTTCGCCAGGGTTGAGCTCATCGTGAATGAACCTCCCGAACAGCCTCATCGATGCGAGCCAGGGTGGTCTCCCGCCCCAGGACCGCCAAGGTCTCGAACAGGGGCGGGGCGGCGGTGCGGCCGGTCACGGCCACGCGGATGGGGGTGAACATCTGCCCCGCCTTGACGCCCAGTTCCTGGGCGGCGGCGCGCAGAGACTTCTCCAGGCCATCGTGCGTGAAGTCTGCCTTGGCTAGCACTTCGCGCGCCTTCTCCAGCACCTTGCGCGCCAGGGCGGCGTTGCCCTTCTGCGGGATGAGCAGCGCCGGGTCGTAGGCCGGCAGCTCCTTCACGAAAAAGAAGTCGGCGGCGGTGAGCACGTCGCGCAAGAGCTTGATGCGCTCGCGGATGAGCGGCGTGATCTGCCGCATCCTGGCTTCGTCCAGGTCGTGGCCGGCGGCGCGCACGATGGCCAGCAGTTGCTTGCTCAATTCCTCCACCGGCAGGGCGTGAATGTACTGCGAGTTGAGCCAGACGGCCTTGGGATCGAAGGCCTCTTCGGGGGTCGCCGCCGGCTCCTTGAAATTGATGACGGCGTTGGCGCGGTTGATGTTCTCCAGCGAGAAGGCGCGGACGATCTCGTCCAAGGGCAGGAACTCGCGGTCGTCCTTGGGCGACCAGCCCAGCAGGCAGAGGAAGTTGATGAAGGCCTGGGGCAGGAAGCCGGCGTCGCGGTAGGTGGTAACGCTGACCACTGGGCCGTGCTTGCGCTTGGAGAGCTTGGCGCCGTCGGGGGCGACCAGCAGGGGCAGGTGGGCGAAGCGCGGCGGCTCGGCCCCGGCGGCGCGGAAGATGAGCACGTGCTTGAAGGTGTTGGAGAGGTGGTCCTGGCCGCGGATGATGTGCGAGATGCGCAGGTCGATATCGTCGGCGCAAGAGGCCATGTGGTAGGTAGGCATGCCGTCCGAGCGCAGCAGGGCGAAGTCCTCGATGTCGGAGGCGGACTTGGCCTGCTCGCCGTAGACGGCGTCGGTGAAGCGGATGGTCTCCTCGCGCTCTCGGGGGACGCGGAAGCGCAGGGCGAAGGGCTCGCCGGCGGCGGCGCGACGGTCGCTCTCGGCGCGGGAGAGCTCGCGCATCTCGCGGTGGAAGAGCCACGGACCTTCCGAGCGGTCGCGCTCGCCCGCGGCCCCGGGGATGAAGTCGCGGTAGGCCAGGCCCTTCTCGAAGATGGCCTGCGCCATCTGGCGGTGCAGCGCCAGGCGCTCCGATTGCTTGTATTCCTCCTGCCAGTCGAGCGCGAGCCAGCGCAGGCCGTCGAAGATGGACTCGACGCTCTCGCCGGTGTTGCGCTCCACGTCGGTATCGTCGAGGCGGAGGACGATGGTGCCGCCGGTGCGGCGGGCGAAGAGCCAGTTGAAGATGAAGGTGCGGGCGCTGCCCACGTGCAGGAAACCGGTGGGCGAGGGAGCAAAGCGGACGCGGATGGCGCTGCCGGCGGTCATTGAAGGAATCCCAGCGGGAACAAACAATTCATGTTATCAGAGGCGGGCTGGCGCGCTCCTTCCCGGCTTCGCTCGCGCTCGCGGGTCGGTCGCGCGCGGATTGGGGCGGCCGTCCACCCGGCACTTACGTGCCGGGCTGGGTTCTGGCGCCCTGCGGGCTCAGCGCGGATTGACGTAACTGCCGGGAAGTCCTATATTTACCTCCCAATCTCCCGGGCGGCTTCAGCAGGAGATCTCCCCATCGCGCCCGGGTCGGCTCCAGCGAGAACCAGCTCAGTCTGAGGAGAGGGATGGACGGCGTCCTGGCCGCGATCGTCATCGCATCGGGTGCGGTGGGCCTGGGTGTCGCCCTGGTCTTCTTCTACCTGCAGCGGCAGGCCCGGGAGCGCTACTTCCGCATTCAGGAGTGCCTGCTGGCCCTCTCCAAGCTGGAGGTGGATTCCACCCAGCTCCTCACCCCGGAGGACCTCGCCCCCAGCCTGGAACGGCTCCTGGAAACCACCCTCAGTCTGCTGGGGGCGGAGCAAGGGATGTTGTGCATCGGCGACCGCTGGCAGAACGTGCTGCCGGGGGTGCAGCGAGGGCTGACGCCGGCGCTGCTGCACGAGTTGGCGGGCGCGGCGGAGGGCGACCCGCTGCGGCAGTCCCTGCAGCAGCAGGGAGGCGTGGCCGACTTCCGCGAGCCGGCACCGGAGATGCTGCCCGGGGTGCCGCGGCCGCAGGCGGAGACCCTGTGCGCCCTCTTGCGCGAGTTGGAGGTCGAGCGCCTGACGGTGGCGGCGCTGAGCACCCCCGAGCATGACTTCGGCCTGATGGCGGTCGCCAATCGCGGCCTGAGCCGGGTGCGGGTGCGCCTGCTGCGCACTCTGGCGGCGCAAATCTCGCTGACCCTGGAAAACTACGTCCTCATGCACGAGGCCCAGCGCCGCACCAAGGAGTATGAGCTGCTCACCCAGATCGGGCAGGTCGTCAGCTCGCGCTTGGACCCCGACGGCGTGCTGCAGACCATCCACAAGGAGCTGGGGCAACTGTTCGACACCGA
>DATIWW010000066.1:0-3803 GCA_035519175.1 Terriglobales bacterium | reverse complement strand
ACGTAATCCTGAATCTGCGTCACCAGTGATGGGACCAGGTTAAAGTTTTGATGGACCTCGGGAAACTCGTCGAGCAGCTTCACCATTCCGTAGTAGTCCTTGAGGGCGTGCAGGCGCACCCAGGGCAGGCGGTACTCGCCGCTCACCAGGTCCTTGTAGTAGGGCTGGTGCATGTGCCACAGGAAGAGCACGCGCAGGACGGGCATGGGGTTGCCGATCGTGGAACCTGGGGCCGGGTTCTTCGCCGGGGACGCGGAAACCGCCCCTGCGGCCATGCTAGACTCTGCTTTCCGGCAAGTCCATGCGGATCTTCACGCGCTACATCCTGCGGGAGGTGACCGCGCACGCCGTGATCGGGGCGTCGGTGTTCACCTTCGTCCTGTTCCTGCGGGACGTGACCCGCATCCTGGAGCTGGTGGTGCGCCACAGCGCTCCCCTGCCCAGCGTGGCCGAGATCTTCTTCTACGCCCTGCCCGCCGCCCTCACCTACACCGTTCCCATGGGAGTGCTGGTGGGCATCCTGATCGGGCTGAGCCGGCTGGCCGCCGACAGCGAGGTCACGGCCATGCGCGCCAGCGGCCTGGGAGCGTGGATGTTCGTGCGCGTGATCGCCCTCTTCGCCCTGGCAGCGTGGCTGCTGGCCCTGGCCAACACCCTGCTGCTGGCGCCGCGCTCGGCCGCCGCCCTGGGCGCGCTGCAGGACCGGCTCAAGAGCGCGCAAGTCTCCTTCGAGATCCAGCCTCGCGTCTTCTACGAAAGCTTCCACAACAAGGTGCTGTACGTGCAGGACGTCTCCACCGCGCCCGGCGGGGTGGTGTGGAAGAACATCTTCCTGGCCGACATCAGCAATCCCTCCTCGCCCATCCTCACCGTGGCGGAGCGCGGCGTGGTGGTCAACGAGTCGCCCACCCTGCTGCGCCTGCACCTGGAGAACGGCTCCCAGCACGAGGTCAACCCACGCCTCCCCGGCCAGTACTCCATCTCCACCTTCAGCTCGAGCGACATCCCCATTCCCTTGCCCGCGCCGGAAGCCGAGAGCCGGCGGGAGCTGGTGCCGGTCTCGGAGATGCCCCTGGGCCAGCTCCTGGCCCACTCCCACGATCCCGACCCCGCCCGCGCCCGCTGGTACCGCATCGAGTTCCACCGCCGCCTGGCCATGCCCTTCGCCTGCCTGGTGCTGGCGCTGGTGGGCATCCCCCTGGGACTCTCCGCTCACAAGGGCGGCAAGAGCACCGGCTTCGTGCTCACCATCGTGCTGGTCTTCCTCTACTACTTCGTCTCGCTGGTGGGCATCAGCCTGGGCCGCCAGGGCAAGATCGACCCCGCCCTGGGCGTGTGGGGAGCGAACCTGCTCTTCTTCCTGACCGGGGCAGCGCTGCTGGTGCGGGTGAACCGCCGGCCGCTGGAGATGGGCTCGCTGCGGGGGTTGTTCGGCGGGATGAAGAAGAGCCTGGGGGAGCGCCTGCGGGGCGCCGAGGCCACCGGCCGCGGCAGCGCCTTCCTGCGCGCCTACCAGCGCCGGCGCATGTTCAGCGCCAACTTCCCCCTCATCCTCGACGACTACATCCTGCGCGATTTCATCCTCTACCTGCTGCTGATCGTGGCCACCTTCGTCATGCTGGCCCTGGTCTTTACCTTCTTCGAACTGCTGGGCGACATCGTGCGCAACCGCGTCCCCCTGGTGACGGTGGGCGCTTACCTGCTCAACGTCACTCCCTACATCCTCTACACCATGACCCCGCTGGCGGTGCTGCTGGCGGTGCTGATCACCTTCGGGCTGATGCAGAAGGCCAACGAGATCACCGCGCTGAAGGCCACCGGCATCAGTATCTACCGCATGATCGTGCCGGTGCTGGTGATCGCGGCGGTGATCGCGGTGGGACTGTTCGCGCTCGACCAGTTCTACCTGCCGCAGGCCAACACGCGCCAGGAGGCGCTGCGCAACCAGATCAAGGGCAAGCCCGCGCAGACCTTCCTGCGTCCCGACCGCAAGTGGATCATGGGCGAGCACGACACCATCTACTACTACGAGTTCTTCGACCCTGACCGCGACCAGTTCGCCAGCGTCTCCGCCTTCCGCTTCGATCCCAAGAGCTTCCAGTTGCTGGGGCGGATGTACGCCCTGCGCGCGCACTGGGCCCCCGACCTGCAGAACTGGGTCTTCGAGAACGGCTGGGAGCGCAACTTCCGCGGCCCCGCCATCGAGAGCTACCAGCCCTTCGGGGCCACCACCTTCGCCGACCTCAACGAGCCCCCCGGCTACTTCAAGAAGGAGGTGCGGCAGTCCTCGGAGATGAACTACGACGAACTCAGCCGCTATATCTCCGACCTGCAGCAGAGCGGCTTCGACGTGGTGCGGCTCAGGGTGCAGTTGCAGAAGAAGTTCGCCTACCCGCTGATCACCCTGGTGATGGCGGTGCTGGCGGTGCCCTTCGCCCTGGGAGCGCGGCAGCGCGGCGTCTTCGGCGGGGTGGCCGTGGCCATCGGCATTGCCGTGGTTTATCTGGTGACTTCGGGGCTGTTCGAGGCCCTGGGCAACGTCAGCCAGCTTCCCGCCGCTCTGGCCGCCTGGGCCCCCGACCTGCTCTTCGCCCTGGTCGGCGGTTACTACATCCTCAAGGTGCCGACGTAGGCCGGCCGGGCGTCTGCCTGCGTAAGAACGACCGGATCGGCAGGAGGAGCGAGATGATCATCAGCAACAACGTCAGAAGGACCTTCCCGAATGCCCTGTGAGGACCAGGCTCGCGTAGTGCGATTGGGAGCCATTCTGCAAGGGGAGGGAAGTCCCTCCACTTGACGAGATAATAAGGCCGGCAGACAACGGCGAATCCCCAGCCTAACGTAATGGTCAGCAGAACAAACCACGTCCAGCGAAGGCCGCGAATGTACCCACTCCACGTAACGATCAGCCCGATAACGATAATCGTTAGAGAAGCAAGACCAATGGGAGCGTAATAGTTATAGTCCGCACCCTGCTCCACGGGAAACGCGTCTTGCCGCCAAGTTGCGGCATTCTCCAGCATCGCCGGAAGAGGCAACAGGAGCGCGATGGTAAATAGGACGCTCGACACAAGAAGTGCATTCCAACGGATTTTCACGATAGCCCTCTTTTCCGGGCACCCCTTGAGAGCCGACTGCCAGCCTGTTCGCATCACTTTGTCTTACTTTGTGCGGGCGGGTGGCGCACCCTTGCCCGCCGCAGGAACAGCTTACCGCATCACGTCTCTGGACCGCGGTCTGGAACAGGACCTACTTCGGCGGGCGCAACCTGCACCAGATGCCAGCGAGAGCTATCGCAATTAGCAAGGCGGCTAGGTACGGCAACGAAACGACAAACGAGGCAAACAAAAACTGAGGCAGCCGCCCGCGCACATAATCTGGGCGCGGTATAGCGATCGCGAACCGAAGGCCAAGGAAGACGAATATCACGATTACCAGCCAGATCCCGAATGCTCGCAGGAGTAGCAATCTGAGCACGGTTCACCTAATGCGGCAAGATCGGGCCGCAAAAACCCGGAGGCGGGAGGTTAATGTCTATCAAGCTCGGCCGGACGAACTGTATGATCGTTGCCGGGCACAGCCTATGCGCATACGGATCCTGAATTCTGCATTTGATCGTCGAATAGTAAATCTCAGGCGGCGGTCCGGGGCAAGCACACTCGTATTCGCAAGCCACGGCTCGGATTAGGCCGAATACCAACGTGCAAGGGCATGGTTGACCTAGTCTCCCGCCACCACCATCCAAGAACTCGAAGAACTCCGGCGGGCCGAGCATGGGCTGCGGGTAGAAGCAGCGTATGTCC
>DATIWW010000065.1:0-6205 GCA_035519175.1 Terriglobales bacterium | reverse complement strand
ACTGAAGTCGTCGCGCACCTGGTACTTGCGGATCAGCGTCTCCTGCGGCACGTTCACGTTCTGGCCCACCTGCGAGCCGTCGGAGAAATTGATGTTGGGATTGGTGGTCACGCCCCCGCCCGCGATGGGATAGGTGAAGGTGTTCAGCGGCGCCGCCAGGATGGCGTTCACGAAGTCCTGGAAGTGCAGGTTCAGCGAGTTCACCTTGGTGGGCGAGAAGACGTAGTTGTGGCCGATCACGAAGTCGTGGAACTGGTTGGAGGTGCTGTTGCCCTGGGTGCCGTCCACGGAGAAGGGGACGGCGGGGGTGCCCACCTGGTCGTTGGGGTTGGTCCACTTCTCCCGGCCGTAGCGGAAGAACATGGCCTGCTTGTCGCTGACGCGCCAGTCCAGCTTGGCGGTGACCAGCCAGTCGATGTAGGGGAAGGGCAGGGTGGTGACCGGGAAGGCGTAGGGGCCGCCCGGGAAACCGGCGGTCTGGGCGGCGAAGGTGGTCAATTCCTGGAAAGCGTTGGCATCGACGGTCAAGCCACCGGGCTCGCGCTTGTTTTCCACCGCGCCGAAGAAGAAGAGCTTGTCCTTGACGATGGGGCCGCCGATGGAGCCGCCGTACTGGTAGCGGTGAAAGACCGACTTGCAGCGGCCGGGATCCACGCCCGGCGGGCACCCCAGCTTTTCGAAGTAGTTCACCTTGTTGGTGGTGCTCAATTGGAAGAGGCCGAAGGCGGTGCCGTGATAGGCGTTGGTGCCCGACTTGGTCACCACGTTGACCATGCCGCCCACCGAGTGGCCGGCCTCGGCGCTGTAGCGGTTGGTGAGCACGTTGAATTCCTGGATGCCCTCCATGGTGAAGTTCTGGATCATGCCGCCCACCACCAGGTCTTTGTCGTCGCCGCCGTCCACGCTGGTGGCCACCGCGCGCCCGTCGCTGCCGTTGAGGCTGACGTTACCCACGCGCGACTTGGTGGGATCGAAGGCCTCCGCCGGACGCACCCCCGGGATCAGGGTCATCAGCCCGGAGAAGTTGCGGTCCACGATGGGCAGGTCCTTCACCTCGGTGGGCGAGACCGAGCCCCCGATCTCCGAGTTGGTGGTGTTGATGAGCGGGGCTTCCCCGGTGACTTCCACCACCTCGTGGGCGCCGCCCGGCTTCAGGGTGGCGTTCAGGGTCACGGACTGGCCGACGGCCACCGCAATGCCTTTCTGCTGCACGGTGGCGAAGTTGGAGGCCTCGAAGGTGACGTCATAGGTCCCCGGCGGGAGCAGGGTGATGGTGTAGGCGCCCGTGTCGCCGGTCGCGGTGGGGCGGGCGAAGCCGGTGGCGGGATTGGTGGCGGTCACCTTGGCGCCGCGCACCACGGCCCCGGTGGAGTCGGTGACGGTGCCGTTGATCTGGCCGGTGCTCTGGCCCCACAGGTTGGCGCACACCAGAACCACTACGAGGAGCACGAACAGCAAGCGCTTGCCCATCACGGTTCTCCTGAAGAGATTGGGGTGAAAGGGGGTTGTTTGTTTCCTAGCCGTTCCTAGCGGCACCCACCACTCCCTGCCGCCAGGCTCCAAGGTCCAAGGAAAAGCCCCTACCCCTCGGTCGAGTTAAAGCAAACGAATGGCCATGCCAAGACACTGAAACCAAATCGAATGTCGGCGATTTTCGCTTTGACCATACAATTTTCTGGATTCGCTCCCATGGGTGCTTATGAAAATCCGTAGGCTGGCGGCCAGGAGGCTTATGGCCGGCGGGCGCGCCCCGCCCGCCGCCCTCCCTGAACATCACAGCCGCAGGTGACCGCAGTCACCGCTCCCGGCCCGCTCCCGGCCTACGCTGGCTCTGGCGCCGTCTGCGATCAGCGCCGCCGGCGAACGCCGGGTACGGAGGAGAACATGGCAACGGTGGCAGCCAAGCGGGCCGACCTGGCCGGGCCGGGCATCGGCGACTATGGCGAGCTGGACAAGATCCTGCCCCAGAACTACAGCTCGCTGCTCAATCCCAAAGAGACCCAGCAGGCCATCTTCGCGGTCAAGAACTATATCGAGGAGAACCTGTGCAAGGAACTGAACCTCATCATGGTCACGGTGCCGCTGATCGTGGACGTGGAGAGCGGGGTCAACGACATGCTGGACCGCGACGGCTCCCGCACCCCCATCCAGTTCCACATCTCCAACGACCGCAACCTGCACCCGGTGGACGCGCAGGTGGTGCAGGCAGCCACCAAATGGAAGCGCACCGCCCTGCGCCAGTTCGGCATGCAGGTGGGCGAAGGCCTGTGCACCGACATGCGCGCCGTCCGCAAGGACTACTTCCTCGACCACGACCACTCCTGCTACGTGGACCAGTGGGACTGGGAGCGGGTGATGACCGCCGAGCAGCGCAGCCTCGCCTTCCTCAAGGAGATCGTGAGCCGGATCTGGAAGGTGCTGGTGAACGCGGAGAAATTCGCCCAGGAGCGCTTCCCGGCGCTGCGCGATCCCCGCTATCCCAACCTGCCCGAGCGGCTCACCTTCCTACACGCGGAGGAGATCCTGGAGATGTTCCCCGACCTGCCGCGCAAGCAGCGCGAGACCCAGGTGCTGCAGAAGTATCCGGCCGTCTTCATCGTGGGCATCGGGTGGCCGCTGGCCGACGGCATGCCCCACGAGATGCGCGCCGCCGACTACGACGACTGGGTCACCGACACCAGCGCGCAGACCGGCAAGCCCACCCACGGCCTCAACGGCGACATCCTGGTGTGGAACCACGTCACCAAGCGGCGCCATGAGCTGACCTCCATGGGCATCCGGGTGAACCCGGAGACGCTCAAGAAGCAGTTGGAGATGTCGGGGCAGACGGACTTCCTCCGCTTCCCCTACCACCAGGCCATCATGAACAATGAGATCCCGCTCTCCATCGGCGGCGGCATTGGACAGTCACGGACCCTCATGCAACTGCTGCGCAAGGCGCACCTGGGCGAGGTCACGGTGAGCGTGTGGCCCCAGGTGCTCAAGGAGATGTGCCACCGCAAGAACATCCACGTGCTGGAGTAGCGGAAGCAGGGCCCGGGCGGCCCCGCCCCGGGCCTTCTCTTCGTGACCCTGCTACAATGAGGCCGGTCGGGCGCTTAACTCAGCGGTAGAGTGCCATCCTCACACGGTGGAAGTCGTAGGTTCGAATCCTACAGCGCCCACCATCCTCTCCCCATGCTGCATCTCACAACCAGGATCCGATGAGACCCAAGAAGCCCTGGTTTCCCGGCAAAGCGCTGGCCTCGCCGCAACCGGAAGAGGCCTTGGCCGGCGCCTCCGGCCCGCGACTTTCGGGTGGAGCGCGGGTTAACAGGGGTGTGAGCACCGCTGCCCTCCAACCAGGCATGCTGGCCGCGGCTACCGGAGCCGGGGAGCGGGACACGGACGCCGTCCCGCTGGCCGGGCTCAGCGACGCCCAGGTGATGCTGCGGGTGAAGGCCGGCGACGACGCCGCCTTCGACTATCTGGTCTCCAAGTTCCGCCGCGCCATGGTGAGCTTCATGTATCGCATGGCGCACAACCAGGCGGTGGCCGAGGAGCTGGCGCAAGAGGTCTTCCTCCGCGTCTATCGCTCGCGCTCGACCTACGCCGCCGACGCCAAGTTCACCACCTGGCTGTACCGCATCGCCACCAACCTGGCGGTGAACTACAGCCGGGACACACGGCCGGAGCGCGCCGGGGCGCAGAGCCTGGACCAGCCCGACCCTGAGACCGGCTTGCTGCCGGACCCGGCCGACGGCCAGCCCACGGTGGAGCAGGAGATGGTGCGGCAGGAGCGCCTGGCGGCCATACGCCGCAAGGTGCAGGCCCTGCCCGAGCGCCAGCGCCTGGCCGTGGTCATGCACAAGTATCAGGAACTGGACTACCGCGAGATCGGGCAGATCCTGAAGTTGAGCGAGTCGGCGACCAAGTCGCTGCTCTTCCGCGCCTACGAGACCCTGCGCGAAGAGCTGAAGGAATTTGTGAAGTAGGTGATGGCTATGAACTGCGAACAGGTGCGCGAACATCTCCTGAAGCTGGCAGGGGCGGAGGCGCCCGCTCCCATCCCCGCCGTGGAAGAGCATCTGCAAGTGTGCCCGGGCTGCGCCGCCGAATTGGCCGGCCTGCGCCAGACCATGGCCCTGCTGGACGAGTGGACGGCGCCCGAGCCTTCGCCCTACTTCGACTCCCGGCTGCGCGCGCGCCTGCGCGAGGAAGCCGAGCGCCCGGCGCCCTGGTGGGCCTGGGCGCGCAAGCCCGCGCTGGCCGCGGCCATGCTGGCGCTGGTGGTCGCGGGCGCCAGCCTGTTCCGCGGAGGCGCTCCCTTGACTCCGGCGGTGGCCGAACATCCCGCGACGCAGGTGGTGAACGCCCAGCCGGGAACCGCGGTGGGCGACCTGCAGGCCCTGGACAAGGACGAGGATCTGTACGCGAACTTCGACATGCTCGATGACCTGGCCGTGCAGCAGGCGCATCGCTAAGGAGAGCCGTTGCGCGGGATCAAGCCCATCCTGAGGACCGCGGTGGTGGCGGCGGCGGTGACAGTAGCCGCGGCGCAGCCGCCCCGGCCCGGCCTCGCGCCCGCTGCATTCTGGCAGCAGGGGGGTGGCGGAGGCCGGCGCGGGGCCGGTCCCGGACTTGGGCGCGGCGGCGAGCGCGACGGCCGTCATGCCGGCGACTGGCTGCGCAAGTACAAGGACTTGCCTCCCGCGGAGCAGGAGAAGGCGCTGGCCAGCGATCCCGAGTTCCAGAAGCTCCCTCCCGAGCGTCAGCAGAAGCTGCGCGAGCGTCTGCAGAAGTTCAGCCAACTTCCTCCCGAGCAGCAGCAGAAGATCCTGGAGCGCATGCAGACCTGGGAGAACTTCACTCCCGAGCAGCGGCAGCAGGCCCGCGCCCTCTTCCAGCGCATGCGCAATCTGTCTCCGGAGCGGCGGCGCGCTCTGGTCACCGCCTACCGCCACCTGCGCGATATGGACCCGCAAGAACAGCAGAAGGTGCTCGACTCTCCCCAGTTCAAGAGCACGTTCTCCGACGACGAGCGCGACCTCCTGCGCGGCTTCATCGGCCTGGGCGTGGGTCCAGGAGAGCAGGAGGGCAAGGCTCCGCGGACGGGTGACCGCTTGCGCTTGCCGCAAGCTCCGCCCCAGGGACCGCCGCAGTAGCGGCGCCGGCGCCTAGTTCATCAGCGCCAGGGTCCGCCGCAGCGAGAGCGCGAGCTGGCGGATCTCGCCGGCGTCGGAGGCCTCCGGCGACATCTTCAGATAATCCTCCAGGTCTTCCACCGCACCTCGCACCTGGCCCAACTGGTGGCGCAGCAGGGCGCGCTGGCGCACGTCTTCCGGGGAGCGCGGATAGACCGCCAGCACCAGGTCCACGATGGCCAGGGCCTTGCGCAGGTGGCGCGCGCCCAGGTAGATGGCCTTCAGGTTGTTGAGCATGCGGGTGAGCAGTTGGCGGCGGCTCACGGTGACCAGGAACCGTGGCTCCAGCGGCAACTGCCCGGCGTAGATCTCGTCCAGACGCTGCTGGCACTGGCTGGGCGTGAGGATGCGGCCGCGCTGGAAGGCGTCGATCAGCGTCTCCCTTCCCTCCACGTCGTAGTACTTGAGCAGGAAGTGTCCGGGCATGCCCACCCCGAAGAGCGGGAAGCCGACCTGGCGCGCCACCTCCATGTACACCACCGCCAGGGTGATGGGGATGCCCAGCTTGCGGTCGAGCACCTCGTTCAGAAACGAGTTGCGGGGATCGTAGTAGTCGGCCTCATTGCCGCGGAAACCCTCCTCCTCGAAGAGCACGGCGTTCAGGGCGGCGATGGTGGCGGCGGGGTCGGCTTCTTCGGGCAGGCGGGCAGCCACCCGCGCGGCCAGCTCGGCGAGCCGGTCCAGATAGTGTTCCGCCTCCAATTCGGGATACTCGGTGCGGGCGATGGTGAGGGCGGCGCGCGCCAGTTCGATGCGCTCGTCGTCGATCTCGGGGCCGACCAGCGCGGCCAGGGCTTCAGCCAACGGCGTATGCGACCTGGGCTCTCCCGCCATGGCCCTCATGCTAGCAAGAAACCGTTCCGCCGGGCGTTACCCCTTTAGAGTCAGCCCGCCGCGGGAGGATTCTGCACCACCCCCATGAAGAGGCTCTCGCCGCTCTGGTTGTCCCGGATGACAAAGAAGAACGGGCGGTTCACTTCCATGTAGAAGGTGGGGGGCTCGACGCGAACGGCGGTGGCGTG